>JBKPMA010000606.1:0-4265 GCA_046731935.1 Acidobacteriota bacterium | reverse complement strand
AGCTGCAGGTGCATCCGGAGCGCCGCCGTCCGCCGACTCAGTTTCCGACCTTCGAGGCGCTGATGGCCGAACGGGATCGAATGTTTGCGCGTCACCCGCACACGCACTTCATCGCCGCTCATTTCGGCTTCCACGCGAACGACCTGGGGCGGCTCGGTGCGCTGCTCGATCGTCTGCCGAACGTCTATACAGAGACCGGCGCCATCCTTGCCGAACTGGGCCGTCAACCGCGCGCCGCGCGGGCATTTTTCGAGAAGTACCAGGACCGGATTCTGTTCGGCAAAGACAGCTGGGCACCTAGTGAATATCCGTATTTCTGGCGCACCTTCGAGACCTCCGACGAGTATTTCGACTACTACCGCGACTACCACGCGTTCTGGAAGCTCTATGGAATGAGCCTTCCAGACACTGTCCTTCGCAAGCTGTACTATGGCAACGCGCTTCGACTCGTGCCCGGGCTCCCAGCGGCGGCGTTCCCCGCGCTGACGTCCTCGGCTGCGGATCCCAGCGCCGATCACGCTCAGTAGGCCTCCATGTCCTTCTACGTCGTCACAGGCGGTGCGGGTTTTATCGGTTCTCATCTCGCGGAGGAGCTCGAACGGCGCGGTGAACGCATCCGCATTGTCGACAGTCTGATCACAGGCAAACGCAGCAACATTGCTCATGTCCGCAGCGCCGAGTTCGTCGAGGGCGACCTCGCCGAGATCGACGTCGCACGTCGCGCAGTGGCGGGAGCCGATTACGTGCTTCATCAAGCGGCGATTCCGTCCGTGCCTCGATCGGTGAAGGATCCCCTATCGAGCAATCGCGCCAATATCGATGCGACGCTGAATGTTCTGGTGGCCGCGCACGAGGCGGGCGTGAAGCGGGTGGTGTTTGCGGCATCCTCGTCGGCGTACGGCGACGCTGCGACCAGTCCGAAGCGCGAAGATATGCCGACGGGACCTCTGTCGCCGTATGCGCTGCAGAAGCTGGTCGGCGAACAGTACATGCAGCTCTTCACGAAGCTGTATGGCCTCGAGACGGTGAGCATCCGCTACTTCAACGTCTTCGGTCCGCGGCAGGATCCGTCGTCGCCGTACTCCGGTGTGATCTCACTGTTCGCGACAGCCATTCTCGATGGCGTGGCGCCCACGATCTGCGGAGATGGCGAGCAGACGCGCGACTTCACCTACGTGGCGAACGTTGTCGACGGCGTGCTTCGGGCGTGCACCGCCAACGCGAGCGGGGAAGTCATCAACGTCGCCACGGGAGGCACGATCAGCATCAACGAGCTGTGCCGCCGGATGGCACAACTCGCAGGCGTTGACATCCGCCCGGTTCACATCGAGGCGCGGCTTGGCGACGTGCGAAACTCGCAGGCCGACATCTCCAAGGCGCGCCGCCTCCTCGGCTACGAGCCCATCGTGTCGTTCGAAGACGGCCTGGCGAAGACACTGGATTGGTACAAAGCTCAACGTTCGTCGGCCGCGTCCTAGCCGCGTCGTCGGCACGACGTCGGCTGCGTTGGGAAGGAGCGTCGTGCCCCGCGCGGTTCAGATGACCGCCCACGGTCCTCGAGGGGCCGAGCCACGATCCGATCGCGTCGCCGATGAAACGCCGCTCGAGGTGCGCGTGAACGGCGAGCCCTTCGCCGTCATCATGCGCTCGCCTGGTGACGACGAGTGCCTGGCGCTCGGCTTTCTCCTCTCTGAATCGGTCATCGGCGGCATGAGCGATGTGGATGGCATCGTGTCGTGGCCGGACGATCCCGCGCTGGTCAACCGGATCAACGTCGTCCTCGCCGGAGACGCAGCTGCGGCCGCAGCGACGGAGGGACGGCGGCGCGTGGCGATGTCATCGGCGTGCGGGCTGTGCGGACGCGTCACGATCGAGTCACTCCGCCGCGACGGTGCGCCG
This sequence comes from Acidobacteriota bacterium, assembly GCA_046731935.1. Lineage (GTDB taxonomy): Bacteria > Acidobacteriota > Vicinamibacteria > Vicinamibacterales > JAENWD01 > CAVUPP01. The sequence continues at coordinate 2,366 of JBKPMA010000606.1, read as the reverse complement.
CTTCCGATCGAGTGGTCGGTATCCGCCGATGTGGTCCGGTCTCTGCCCGCGACGCTCCGCCCCACACAACGTGGGTTCGATGAAACCGGCGGCGTTCACGCGGCCGGCCTGTTCGATCGCGCCGGCGTACTCATCGCGTCGGCCGAGGACGTCGGCCGCCACAATGCCGTGGACAAGGTGGTAGGCCGGAAACTGCGCGACGGTCATCTCCCTCTCGAAGACCTGTTGCTCGCCGTCAGTGGTCGGGTGTCATTCGAGATTGTCCAGAAAGCGTTGATCGCCGGTATTCCCCTCGTTGCAGCCGTCTCCGCCCCATCGAGCCTCGCGATCGACTGTGCACAGATCGGCGGACTCACCCTGGCCGCGTTCGTTCGAGGCGACCGGTTCAACGTCTACACGCACCCGTCGCGCATCGACTAGTGCAGTTGGCGCCCTGGATGCGCGAGGCTCACGGCGCATGGCCCATGGCCAGGGCGGCGAGACGCCAGATTGCCTCGCTGCTCATCCCGTCGTGCCGTCCAGCGCTCGCGCCCTCAGGCCCTCAGGCCCTAGTAATATCCCCCCATGTGGTCTCCAGCCCGATGGGCTTCATGGATACCGACCGGCCTCGGTCAGCAGAAGCCGCATCACTACCGCGACATGCTGCGTGTGGCGTGGGAGAACCGCGATCAGCTCCCGTTCGCATGGCGCATCCTGAACCAGGGGTGCTGCGATGGCTGCGCGCTGGGCACCTCCGGACTGTCCGACTGGACGATGCCAGGCACGCATTTGTGCATGGTGCGGCTGGAGTTGCTTCGGCTGAACACGGCGCCCGCGCTCGATGTTGCGCGTCTCGCGGATGTGCGTGCAGTCAGGCATCTCCACTCGGCCCAGCTGCGCGCTCTGGGCAGGCTGCCGGTCCCGCTCGTCCGTCGCGCCGGTGATGCCGGATTCTGCGCGATTGCGTGGGACGAAGCCATCGAGATCGCCGCTGCCGGCCTGCGGACGATCGATCCGCAGCGCGCGGCGTTCTATCTGACGTCGCGAGGCATCACGAACGAGGTGTACTACGCCGCCCAGAAGGCGGCCCGGGCCTATGGAAGCCCGCACATCGACAATTCAGCCCGCCTGTGTCACGCCGCATCGACCGTCGCGATGAAAACGTCGCTGGGCTATGGCGCCTCCACGTGCAGCTACGAGGATTGGATCGGCGCAGACCTCATCGTGCTGTTCGGCTCGAATACGCCGAACAATCAGCCGGTGACGGTGAAGTATCTCCACTACGCACGACAGCGGGGCGCCGAGATCGCCGTCGTAAATCCGGTACGCGAGCCGGGACTTGAACGGTACTGGATTCCATCGGTAGCCGAGAGCGCCATCTTCGGTACAGAACTCGCGACGCACTGGTTTTCCGTGCACACGGGCGGCGATCTCGCGTTTCTCATCGGCACGCTGAAAGCGCTGGACGAGACGCACGGGATCGCAAAGGAATTCGTCGAAGCACACACCGACGGCTTCGCGGCAGCCGTGGAGTCCGTACGGGCCATCGCGTGGAGCGACATCGAAGCAGAGAGCGGCATGAGCCGCGACGAGATTCATCGCTTTGCGCGGCTGCTCTGCGATCGTCCGAACGCCGTATTCGTCTGGTCGATGGGACTCACGCAGCATGTCCATGGCGTTCGCACGATCCATGCGCTCGTGAATGTCGCCCTGGCGCGAGGGTTGTTCGGGATGCCGCATCGTGGACTGATGCCCATCCGGGGGCACTCTGGCGTTCAAGGCGGCGCCGAGGTGGGCTGCGTGCCAGCCATCGACGAGACAACGCGTGCGCGGTGGTCGTCGCTGTGGGGATTCCCGGTCCCCGAAGGTCAGGGATTGACGGCGAGCGCGATGGTCGCGGCCGCCGCGCGTGGCGACATCGATGCGTTCTGGATCGTTGGTGGCAACTTCTTGGAAACGCTTGCGGGCGATACAGGCGTGCGCGACGCCCTGTCGCGACCGCGCCTGCGTATCCACCAGGACATCGTCCTGACGTCGGCAATGCTTGTCGATCCATCCGACACGGTGCTGCTTCTGCCTGCCACGACACGGTATGAGTCACCTGGCGGCGGAACAGAGACCTCGACCGAGCGGCGGATCATCTTCTCGCCCGAGATTGCGGGACGCCGGATCGGGACGGCGCGTCCGGAGTGGCAGGTGTTTGGCGACGTGATGGCGCGCGTTCGACCGTCCCTGAGCGCTGCCGTTCGATTCGTGAGTGCGGACGCCATCCGGCGGGAAATTGCGAACGCCATTCCGCTGTACGACGGCATCCAGCACCTCGCAGCAGGGGGCGATCAGGTGCAGTGGGGCGGACCACGTCTTTTCGCGGACTGCCAATTCAAGAC
>JBKPMA010000605.1:0-5434 GCA_046731935.1 Acidobacteriota bacterium | reverse complement strand
GGGAGAGATCGCCCGGCCAGCCCACCCAGAGGCTCTGCTGCGCATCGTACGTGCTCGACAGACCGGTGGCGAGCCCCCCGATCGAAGGCACGAGCGTAGCTCTGCCGTCGTCGTTGCGCAGGGTCACCGGTAGCCGGTTGGCGACGAGGATCAATCTGCCGCCGAAGGGGTTAGCTGGGGGCATCGCCAGTCCGGGTTGCAACTTCGACGCCCGTGGGCCTGGTCGGCCAGGTCGCCCTTTTCACCGGATTTCCGGTCAGGCGGGCGCGCTCGGTGTCTGGATCCAAAACGGTCGGGCCGATTCTGCAGTCGCGGCATTCCCGGCCGAAATCAGCCGATTTTCAACAAACGTCGGCAGGCGGGCAGGCGAGGGAACCAGAGGCGCTCGACGAGGTTTGCGGGCTTGACCGACCAGGTCGGTCGGAGTTACGATTCAGACTTGAGACCGAGTCTCAATATCAGTCTGTAGATCCTGCAGGCGCTGCTTTCGGTCGGGTCCCAAGGTTACCGATGCCCAACGGAATTGCCAAGTCCCTGGCCGGCGTGCCCCTCGGGGCATCCGCCATCGTCCGCCGCGTCGCCAGCGCTCGATCGATCGCGCGCCGACTGATGGAGCTGGGTCTGGTGCCCGGCACGCGCGTCACCATGATGCGCGTCGCGCCGTTCGGCGATCCCATCGAGCTCCGCGTGCGCAACTACGCGTTGAGCATCCGACGGACCGAGGCCCTCGCAATCGAAGTGGACGACACAGTGTGAGCTCTTCCGGCACGGCCGCGGCCGGTGTCCGGGGCGTGGCCGTCCGGCACACGACGCCGCCCCTGGTACTCGTCGCGGGCAACCCCAACTCCGGCAAGTCCACCCTCTTCAACGCGCTCACCGGCGCCAGCGCCAAGGTCAGTAACTACCCCGGCGTTACCGTCTCGCGCACGTCGGCGACGATGCGCGTCCCCGACGTGGGCGACGTCGAGCTCGTCGACATGCCCGGCACGTACAGCCTGAGCGCACGATCCCGTGACGAACAGGTCGCTGTCGATGCCGTGCTGGGCCGTACGTCCCGGCCGCCCGATGCGCTGCTCGTCGTCGCGGACGCGACGGCACTCGCCCGAAGCCTCTACTTCGCATACGAAGTCATCGCCACCGGAGCACCCGTCGTTGTCGTTCTGAACATGATGGACGAGGCGCGTGGGCAGGGGATCGCAATCGACATCGATCGGTTGCGCGACGCGCTCGGTGTCGAGGTCATCCCGGTCGTCGCCCGGAAGCAGCAGGGTATTGGCGACGTGGCCGCGGCGCTCTCCCGGGCGATCCGGCGCGTACCGCGCGCGGCAGCCGCCGCATGCGAGCTCCCGGAGCCGGCGGAATCAGACGTGCGCGATCTCACCAGAGACGTCGCCGATGCGATGCCTTCGCTCACGCCCGCCGCACAGCGGGCGTGGGCCATCTGGCTACTGCTTTCGCTCGAGGACGATCTGCACGACGAGCTGGAGGGCGTGCCCGCCCCGGTCCGTGCCGCCGCGACACGGGTGAACCGACGTGCTGCTGCGCAGGGGCGCAACCTCGATCAGGAGATTATCGCCGGCCGCTACGCTCACGTGGATGCCACGTTTTCGGGCGCGGTCCGAAGCGTCACGGCCGTTCAACCGTCCTGGACCGAGCGGATCGACGCCGTACTCACGCATCGCTTCTGGGGATTTGTCGTCTTTGCGGTGGTGATGCTCATCCTGTTCCAGGCGTTGTTCACCTGGTCGGAGCCGGTCATCAAGTTGATCGAGCTGGGCGTCACCTCGCTGCAGGACGTCGTCTCGCGCTCGTTGCCTGCCGGTCCGGTCCGCGATCTGATCGTCGATGGCGTCATCGCCGGCGTCGGCAACGTCGTCGTGTTCGTCCCGCAGATCGGATTGCTGTTTCTGTTCATTGCGACGATGGAGGATGCCGGCTATCTGGCGCGCGTCGCGTTCGTGATCGACCGCGTCATGGGCCGGATCGGCCTGCACGGCAAGTCGTTCGTGCCGATGCTCTCAGGATTCTCGTGCGCCGTCCCCGCGGTCCTGGCCACACGGACGCTCGAGAATCGCACCGACCGGCTGCTGACGATGATGGTGCTGCCGCTGGTGTCGTGCAGCGCGCGCCTTCCGGTGTACGTCCTGGTGATTGCCACGGTGTTCGGCGGGGCGAGCCGCGTGTTCGGCGTCATCAGCGCCGGCGCGCTGGCGCTGTTCGCGATGTATCTGCTGTCGGTCACGGCCGCGCTGACGGCGGCCGCCGTCTTGCGCCGCACGATCTTCCGTGGTCCGCGCCCCACGCTGCTGCTCGAACTGCCGCCGTATCGTCGCCCGGTGGCGCGGGTGCTGCTGGCGACGACGTGGCAGCAGGTGCGGTCGTTCCTCGTGGACGCCGGCACGATCATCCTGGCGCTGACGATCATTCTCTGGGCGCTCCTGAACTACCCGAGGGATCGCGAGGCCTCGGCTCGCGTCACGGTCGAGCGCACGACGATCGAGTCGAGCGTTCCGGTGGCCAATCGCGTGGCTGCTCTCGAGACGCTGTCGGCCCGGGCGCGTGGGGATCAACTTCGGCACAGCATCGCGGGCCGCGTCGGACACCTCATCGAGCCGGCGCTGACGCCATTGGGCTTCGACTGGCGGATCGGCATCGGCATCCTCGGCGCGTTCGCCGCGCGCGAGGTGTTCGTCTCTACGATGGGCATCGTCTTTGACATCGGGAATGCCGACGAGCAGACGCAGCCGCTCCGCGACGCGCTGCGCCACGCTACACGCAGCGACGGATCGCTCCTGATGACGCCGCTGACGGGCCTGGCATTGATGGTGTTCTTCGTCCTGGCGTGTCAGTGCATGAGCACCTTGGCCGTGGTGCACCGCGAGTCCGGCTCCTGGCGGTGGCCGGCGCTGATGTTCGGGTACCAGAGCGTGCTGGCGTATGTGTGCGCGCTTGCGGTGTATCAGGGCGGCCGGCTGCTGGGATTCTCCTGATCGCTTCGCGGCCGAGATCCCCATGGACTGGCAGGACTACGTCGTCTTTCTCATCGTCGGCGGCGCCGTCTGGTTTCTGGTACGGCGAGTGACCGCCAGACGCCGCTCGCGGAAGAAGCCCGCTCAATCGTTCGTCCCACTTGAATCACTGCGCAAAGGGCCTGGCGGCGACTGCCACTGACGAGAGTCGACCCCGACGGACACTCGACTGTGGGCCTGGGATGCGTGGGTTAGAATCCGTGACGTGCTCCCCCGCTGGACCCGCATCGCGAGCCTGAAGTCCGCGGCCGCCTTCAAAGCGCACATCGAGGCGCAGCACGCCTCGTTGCCGTTCGACGACACCCTCATCCCCGGCGACGCGTCTCCGCTGGCTCAGCCCATTACGGCGGACGGCCTCCGCGCAGGGAACCGGTTCTGCGTGCTGCCGATGGAAGGGTGGGACGGCACGACCGACGGCGCACCGACCGATCTCACCACGCGCCGCTGGCGCCACTTCGGGGAGAGCGGCGCCAAGATCATCTGGGGTGGCGAAGCGGTCGCTGTGCGCATGGACGGACGCGCCAATCCTCATCAGCTCGTCCTGACTGAGCACACGATGGCCGGCATCGGCGGCTTGCGTGAGGAGCTCCTCACCGCTCACCGTGAACGTTTCGGGAGCACGGACGATCTGATCGTCGGCCTGCAGCTCACTCACTCCGGGCGCTACGCGAAGCCAACCGTGGCTGGTCCGGCTCCCCGCATCGCGTACCGACATCCGCTTCTCGACGGGCGCGTTGGCGTAACCGGTGATGGAGCAGTGTTTGGAGACGAGGAGCTGCTGCGGCTGGTCGATGACTTCGCGGAAGCGGCGGGTCGGGCGGCTGCGCTGGGCTTCGACTTCGTCGACATCAAGCACTGCCACGGGTATCTCGGACACGAGCTGCTCAGTGCGCGCCGGCGGGCCGGACTGTTCGGCGGCACACTCGAGCATCGCTCGCGATTTCTGCGTGACATCACGTCCGCGATTCGCGCACGCGCGCCCCGATTGCGTATCGGCGTCCGGCTGTCGGTGTTCGACATGTCGCCGTACGCGCCGGGTGCGGGCGGCACCGGCGAACCGCAAGCTGACGATGCCTATGAATCGGCGTTCGGACTCTCGGCGCCGGATGGTCCGCCGTCGATCGCTGACGCCGACGAGCTCCTCTCCACATTCGAGGGGCTGGGCATCCGCTGGCTGTGCACGACCGCAGGCAGTCCGTACTACAATCCGCACATTCAGCGGCCCGCGCTGTTTCCGCCGTCCGACGGATACCAGCCCCCTGAGGATCCGATCGTCGGCGTCGCGCGGCAGATCGATGCGACCGCTCGATTGAAGGCGCGGCACCCGGATATCGCCTTCGTCGGATCCGCCTACAGTTATCTGCAGGAGTGGCTGCCGCACGTCGCACAGGCGGCGGTGCGGACGGGCGCCGTCGATGTCGTCGGATTGGGCCGATTGATGCTCAGCTACCCGCACTTCCCCGCCGACATCCTTGCCGGCCGCCCGCTGCAGACGCGGCTGTTCTGCCGCACGTTCAGCGACTGCACGACAGCGCCGCGCAACGGCCTGGTGTCGGGCTGCTATCCTCTCGACAAAGCCTATGTCGCACGGCCCGAAGCGAAACAGCTGAAGGCGATCAAAGCGGCCATGGGCGCGCAGGCCGAATGACCCGCGGACAGGTCCACGTCGCCACCACGGCGTTTCTCGCGCTGTTCGCCATCGTCGGAATCGCGCTCTACGGCTTGCCGTTCTTCTACGACTTCTTCGTGCGCGAGTACGGATGGACGCGGCAGCAGGTCACGTCGGGCAACGCGTACAGCAAGCTGATCGTCGGGCCGGTGTTCGGATTTGCAGCTGGATGGTTCGTGGACCGATTCGGTCCTCGGCGGCTGCTGCTGTCTGGCATTCTCATCGCCGGCGCAGCGCTCGTTGGCCTCGGCATGGTCTCGACGCTCCCGCTCTTCTACATCTGCTATCTGTTCAATGCGATCGGCAATGTCTGCGGTGGTCCGCTCCCGAACCAGATTCTGCTGACCCGCTGGTTCGATCACCACCGCGGCAAAGCCATGGGCTTCGCCTACCTGGGCATCGGGATCGGCGGAGCGATCGTGCCGCTGCTCGCCTACGGGCTGACGCAGGCGATCGGCTGGCACGCCGCGCTCATGTCTCTTGGCATCCTTCTTTTCGTGGTTGCGTTTCCGGCGGCCTGGTTCGTGCGGGAGTGGCCGGACGACGAACGGGGGAGACTGGCGGCGGCCGCGCCCCTTGCTCCGATCGCGCCGGTGCTCCGACGTCCTGCGTTTTACCTGCTGCTGGTCGGCAGCATGTGCTCGATCGGCGCGGTCGGCGGCACCGTCCAGAATCTGAAGTTGTACCTCAGTCTCGATCGTGAGCTCTCGCAGGCCTTGATCGCGCAGGTCGCATC
>JBKPMA010000604.1:0-2980 GCA_046731935.1 Acidobacteriota bacterium | reverse complement strand
GGCATGTGCAGCGCGCGTGAAATCTCCGTCACGGACATCTCTCCCAGATAGTAGGCCAGGACGACGGAGCGTTCGGGCTCCGCTAGGCACGAGACCGCTCGCCTCAGCCGCTCGCCCTCCTCGGCCTTGACGACTTGCTCGTCTGGAGCGTGTGCGCTCGACATCGCTGGCGAGGTTGGAAACGTATCGTCCCCCGGCCAACCGGACGCCACGTCGCGCCGCTGCGAAGAGCGAAAGTGATCGGCCACGCGCCGCAACGACAGGGTGTAGATCCAGGTGGAGAGCCGGGACGCTCCCTGATAGCGCGGCAACGCACGAAACGCGTCCAACAGGATCTGCTGCGCCACGTCGTCGCGGTCGGGCCCCGTAATGCCGCGCCGCCCACAAATGGAGTACACGAGCGATCCGAAGCGGTCGACGAACGAGCGCTGGGCGTCCTCGTCTCCGCGTCCGCAGCGGCGCGCCAGATCCAGATCCCCATCATGGCGTCGGCCGCCGCCGGGATCAGGCGCCCGCGCCATCGCCCGAGGCCGCGGACGAGGCGCGCGCCTTCAAGTACTCCACGTAGGCGCGGTGCATCTCCTCGTCCATGACTCGTTGCTGTTGCCACTCGTTCCTGCCGGCGACGAGCCAATGACACACGCCCGCGATGCCCAGGGCGGTCACGACCATCCCCCAGACACGGTAACTCGGCGCGAGGCCGATCAGAAGAGCGATGCCGACGGCCAGACTCGCGAGCGTGGGCTTGAGCGGATGGGCCGCGCGCTCCGGTGGCTTGGGAGGCTCCGGCTCTCGCTCGGGAAGCGGCACCCCCTTTTCGATGGCCGCGACACGCTCGCGGCTGATCGCCTCCACATGCGCGATTGCCGCACGGGTCTGGATGTACCAGCCAGCGACCAGCATGGCGAACACTCCGAGAGGAACCATGAATCCGGTGTCCAAGCGAGCCCCCGTATTCGCGGCGAGGTTTGTATGCCGCTATGGTATGTGTCGGACCTCGCCCGCATCTGGTTTTCGGCAGCGTCCCGCAGTGGTCAAGCGGGCGCACACCTCGGGACGGCGCGCCAGCGCAGACTGCAGGCGCGCGTGCGTCCGGAAGGCTCGTGAGCGTTACGGCGTCCGCAGAATCTTCTCCATCACTCGTCCTTTAGCCAGTTCATCGACGAGCTTGTCGAGATAACGGATCTCCCGCATGGTGGGGTCCTCGATCTCCTCTATCCGGACGCCGCACACCACCCCTTTGATCAAGGCGCGCGATGGATTCAGTCGCGGCGCGGTTGCAAAGAACGTCTCGAAGTCCGTGCCGCTTTTCAGGTGCGCCGCCAGCTGCGCCCGGCTGTAGCCGGTCAACCACAGGATGATCTGATCGACCTCGGCCTTGGTTCGGCCTTTCCTCTCAGCCTTGGCCACGTACGCGGGATAGACGCTCGAGAAGCTCGTGGTGAAAATCCGGTGTTTGGCCATGACGCCTGCAACATCCTTCACTGGTCGACAAACGTTCGCGCCAGTCTAAAGGATCGACGTGGGGCAGACTCACCTGCCCTCTTCGTCCCTGGGACGCGCAGCGCCATGCTACGCTGGCAGCTTCAAAGCGGCCGGGCTGCAATGTCGTCGCTCGGCCGTCAACAGGGCCGGGAACCGCCGGAGTCCACAGGGGCACGCTTGGCCGAGCTCAGCACGCGCGATCACGCCACGGTCTACGAACCTCCCTCATTCGCGCGCGTCGCCCCGCTCGCCGCGCTCGCGCGCCTCGTGCAGGCCAGGGATTTGCTGTTCACGCTCAGCGCCCACCGCGTGAGTGTGCGCTACAAGCAGTCCAGACTCGGAATCCTGTGGGCGGTCGTGCAGCCGGTGTCGATGATGATCGCCTTCACGCTGATGTTCGCGTTTCTCCGCACGACACCCAGCGGCGCGGTCCCGTTTCCGCTGTTCGCATACGCTGCGCTGATTCCCTGGACAATGTTGTCGACCGGACTGACGACGGCGACGACGGCGCTGACGTCGCATGCGGCGTTGCTGACGAAGGTGTGGTTCCCGCGCGAGATTCTCCCGCTGACGTACGTGGCCGCCGCCCTGCTGGACATGAGCGTCGCCTCCATGGTTCTCGTCGGACTGCTCGTCTGGTATCGCGTTCCAGTGACGGCAGCCGCATGGTGGGTGATCCCGTCGGTGGTCGTGCTGATCGGCCTCGTCACCGGTCTCGGGCTGCTGCTCTCTGCCGTGCAAGTCCGTTATCGAGACGTCGGTCTCGCGATGCCGGTCCTGGTGCAGGTCTGGTTGTTCGCGACGCCGGTGCTCTACCCGCTGTCGGCTGTCAAATCCGCGCTGCCGTCGACGATATACGCCCTGTACCTGCTCAATCCGATGGCGGGGATCGTCGACGGCATTCGACGCGCGCTCGTATTGCACCTCCGCCCGGACGTCGACGCGCTCGCGGTCTCGGCCGGCGTCGTCGTGATTCTCCTTCCCGCAGCGTACGTGTACTTCAAATACACCGAGCTGACGATGGCGGATCGCGTGTGACGGTGCCCGTCGACGTGTCGCTCGAGGCGGTCTGGAAGCAGTACTTCCGCGGCAGCGGCCGGCGCACCGATCCGTTCTGGGCACTCCAGGACATCGCGCTCGAGGTCCCTCGCGGATCGTCGCTGGGAATCATCGGCAGGAACGGTGCCGGCAAGAGCACGCTCCTCAAGCTGCTGGCGGGGATTACCGCCCCGACCCGCGGCCGCATCGTCATTCGCGGCCGGGTGGCTGCGCTCATCGAAGTGGGATCGGGATTTCATCCGGAGCTCACTGGACGGGAGAACGTGTACTTGAGCGGCGCGATTCTCGGCATGCGGCGGCGCGAGATCGCAGCGAAGTTCGATCAGATCGTCAGCTTCGCGGGCGTCGAGCCGTTTATCGACACGCCGGTGAAGTGGTACTCGTCGGGTATGTACGTTCGCCTCGGGTTCGCGGTCGCCGCGCATCTGTCCCCGGA
>JBKPMA010000603.1:0-3628 GCA_046731935.1 Acidobacteriota bacterium | reverse complement strand
GCTGGGACCCATCCCGATTGAGCGCTCGGGCGGCCGGGTTAGGCTCGTCGGACCGGCTCCGCCCGACTCACCGGCTGCCGCGGCAGGCCTCGGCGCGGATGATGAGCTGATTGCGATCGATCATCGTACGCTCGCCGACGCCGGCGGTCTCGAGCAGACACTACGGCGCTATCACCCGGGGAACCGCGTCATGCTGACGGCGCACCTGCGGGGCGAGCCGGCGCCGCGTGACCTTCCGGTCGTCCTGACCGAGGACAGGCGCATCGACGTCACGACACTCGAGGGAGCCGGCCAAAAGCCTGATGCGCGGCAGCTGGCGTTCCGACAGGCGTGGCTCGGCGGGCGGTAACAAGGAGTTGACCGGATGGCTCGCGGCTGTATGCTGATGCCTCCGCGCGATGGCCGATCCGGGTCTCCACTTCGCCGATCTCCGGTTGTTCGAGCGCATTCAGGCGCGCGACCAGGCTGCGCTCGCCGATCTCTACGATCGCCACGCCCGGCTGCTGTTTTCCGTTGCCCTCCGCATCCTGCGCGACCGCGGCGAGGCAGAGGATGTGCTGCAGGATGTGTTCGTGCGGGTCTGGGACCGGGTGGATTCGTACGACTCGGCGCTCGGCACGCCGCTGGCGTGGCTGGTGCGCGTCACGAGGAACCGCGCGATCGATCGCGTGCGCGCTCGCGCGGTCAGGCCAGCACTCGCCGATGAGGGCGAGAGCAGCGTCGTGCTCCTCGAACCTTCGCGCGATCCGGATCCCGAGGCGCAGGCCAGTCTGTCGGAGGCCGGCCGCGCACTCGGCTCCGCACTGTCGCGCCTCCCTGACGAGCAACGAATCCTGATAGAGCGCGCATTCTACGGCGGCCTGACGCACACCGAGCTCGCGGCCGCGTACAACCTGCCGCTCGGCACGGTAAAGACGCGCATCCGGACGGGCGTGCAGGCATTGCGAGCGGCGCTCGGGCAGACTGGCGGGGTCTCGTGATGCGTCACGACGAACTGCTGGACCTCGCGGCGCTGGACGCGGTGGGCGCCCTCTCGCGCGACGAACAGCGGACGCTGCGCGCCGCTATCGAGCGTGCCGATCCAGCCACACGACAGGATATCGACGCGCTCTACGCGGTTTCCGCGGAGCTGGCCGCGGCCGATGCCGGCGGACCAAGCCCCCAGCTGCGGGACCGTATCCTCGGCTACTCGCTCGAACATGCGGCCACGCCTCCGCAACCGGCGACACCCTTCTCGTTCACGCGGGCCCATGAGGGCTGGCAGAAGCACCCGCTGCCGGGCGTCATGTTCAAGGCACTCGCCGTAGACGAAGCCCGCGGAGTGGCCACGCTCCTGCTCAAAGTGGGCCCCGGAGCCGTCTATCCGCCCCACGAGCATTCGGGACATGAAGAGTGCTACGTCATCGAAGGAGATGTGGAGGTCATGGGGCAGCGGCTCGGGCCGGGCGACTTCCACCACGCCGATGCCGGAAGCGCCCATGGCAGCCTGACCAGCGAGCACGGAGCCACCGTACTGCTCGTGGTTGCCCTTTCCGACTATCTCAACTGAGGGCAGCGGGGACGGCAATCCCCTGGTCCGCCTACGCCGTAGTATTGACGAGGGAGAAGGTGCGTTGACGTGTGACTCGGCCCGGGACGTGCTCGAGCTCTATGTGGCTGGCGCGCTGGCGGCCGACGACTCCCGTCGGTTCGAAGCGCATGTCGCCGGTTGCAGAGCCTGCAGCGCCGAGGTCGGGACCTACTCTGGCGTGGTCGAGGGATTGGGCGGGGTCGTGCCCGGCGCGATTCCATCTGCGCTCGTACGCAGCCAGGTGTTGCGGCAGGTCGCGCGCCCGATCCTTCCTGCTTACGAGGCTCGATCCGTTTCGAAGCCGACTCCCACATTTGCCCCGTGGCTGGCAGCCGCGGCACTGGCGCTGCTCGCGGTGTGGCTTGGCTACGACGGGCTCCGGCTGCGGCGCCAGGTCACGTCGCTCGAAGCGGAGCTCGGCACGGCACGCGCGCAGCTCGCCAGCAGCGAAAGTCTCGTCGCGCGGCTACAGACCACTGCGGACGACAACGCCCACGCCATGACCGTGCTCACGGCGCCAGACCTCGCGCGTGTCGATCTCGAGGGCCAGCCTGCCGCGCCTGACGCGCGCGCCCGCGCCTTCTGGAGCCGCAGCAGAGGGCTCGTCTTCTCCGCTTCGCGGCTCCCGAGTCTGGCGGCCGGGCGCACCTATCAGGTATGGGTCGTCACGGCGTCGGCACCGGTCAGCGTGGGTCTACTCTCGCCCGACGAGGCCGGGCGCGCACAGGGCATCTTCGTCACGCCTGCTGACATCGCGCCGCCAGTCGCCATGGCGGTCACCGAAGAGCCGGCAGGAGGCGTACCGGCGCCTACTGGAGCGAAATACCTTGTAGGGTTGGTTGGAGGCAAGACGTAGACAATGACGAATGCGGCTTGACGAGTGACGAATAGCCCTCTGCCGCGAGCCCTTGTGCGAGGGTGATTCGTCAGTCGTCAATCCGCAATCGTCATTGCGCACTTCTCGATCCTGTTTCGATCTTCCCGCCCCCGTTGACCCACTCGTTCCAGCCGCCTTGCAACGCGCGCGCGGAGATGTTCACCGTCCGAAGCATGAGCACCCCACGGGCGCTCGAGTGCTCCATCTCTCAAGCACAGTAGAGCACGATTGGCCGGTTTCCGGCGGCTCTGAGGACGTCGAGCGTTTTTGGCGCGAGGAGTGTGTCGAGCGGAGCGGATTGCGCGCCCGGAATGTGTCCGGTGACGAACGACTGCGCATCGCGCACATCGATCACGAGCACTTTGCCCGACAGCACTAGCGGCTTGAATTCCGCCATGGGGATGCGTGGGGCGTTCGCCGTCTCGTCGACCTGCGCCGCCATCGGCGTCAGCATCGAGGCGGCCAGCAGCACGCCCGCCAGCAGCACACGTGTCATCGCGTCGTCTCCGTTGAAAACGGGGATGGAGCGACGATCATACCTTCCGGCGTGCGCGGCGTGCCACGAACACGGCGGCGATGCCGGCGGCGAGCGGCGCCATCGAGCGCGCCACGGCCGAAGGGAGGGGATCGGGTGGCACCCAGACGACGCCTCGCTCGTTCGCGCGCGCGGGCTGCCGCACGTAGCGACCGCGGCGGGGCGTTTCTTCCAGCTCGAAGCGGTCGGCCAGGCTCTTGAGGGAGCCAGCCAGCGTGGGCCCGCTCATGGGCCGGCCGTGTCCGCTCAAAAGGATGGTGGGCCGCTGATCGGCCAGCGTGCGTACGGACTGCGCCGCCGCATACCAGTTCTGCGTGTAGTACGCGGGCGGGCCGTGCAGTTCGAGACGCTGCTGCACGACCGCCGAGAGCGATTCCTGGCGGGTCGTGATGACGGCGTCGCCTGCCACGACGGCGCGATCATGCATTCGCACGAACGAGACGTGTCCGGGCGAATGGCCCGGCGTGGCCAGCCATCGCCACTCGGGCAGACCTGGCACTTCGCCGTCGCTTGGCAGCGGCAGTACCCGATTGCCAAGGTTCAAAGGCCGGCGAGGATAGGCTCGCGCCACCCACGACAGGGCGCCGCCGCCCACCAGCGGATCCGGCGGCGGGTAGGACGACAACCCCGTGAGGTAGGGAATCTC
>JBKPMA010000602.1:0-18915 GCA_046731935.1 Acidobacteriota bacterium | reverse complement strand
ATGTTGATCCGCGCGCAGGAGATGGCGCGGTACGTCGCCGACGGCGTGCTCGACGCCGGGTTGACTGGTCAAGACTGGATCGCCGAACACGCCGCCGCCAATGGTAGTAGCGGGGCGCCCGTGGTGCCGCTCGCCGACTTGGTCTACGCGAAGCAGAGCTTCGGCAAGGTGCGGTGGGTGCTGGCGGTGCCGGAGGACTCGCGCTATCAGCGGCCCGAAGATCTGGCCGGCGCGACCATCGCCACCGAGCTGGTGCGGGCAACGCAGGCCTATTTCACGCGGCTCGGCGTCGAGGTCAACGTCGAGTTCTCGTGGGGCGCGACCGAAGTGAAGCCGCCGATGCTGGCCGACGCGATCGTCGAAGTCACCGAGACCGGCTCGTCGCTCCGCGCCAATCGCCTGCGCGTGATCGACACGGTGCTCGAGTCGAACACGCAGCTCATTGCCAACCCCAAGACGCTCACCAACCCGTGGACCCGCACCAAGCTCGAGAACATCGCGCTGCTGCTGAAGGCGGCGATCGAGGCGCAGGGCCGCGTCGGCATCATGCTCAACGTCCGCTCCGGCGACCTCGACGCGGTGCTCGCGCTGCTGCCGGCGCTGCAGCGGCCGACGATCTCGCCGCTGAGCGACACCGACTGGGTCGCCGTCAACACGATCATCGAAGAGCGCACGGTGCGCGATCTGATTCCGAGACTGAAGGCAGCCGGCGGACACGGGATCGTGGAGTATCCACTCAATAAAATTGTGATGTGATCCCTGTGGGCCTTTGCCTTCAGCCGTTAGCCCTATGGCCCTTAGCCCTACGATGCTCTACCGATGATGACCATCCTGCCCTCGACCGACACCGCCGGCGTGGACCGTCTGCTGTCGCCGCGCCGGAGCGACGATCGCGCGTTCACCCGACGCGTGGCGCGGATCGTAGAGGACGTGCGCCTGGGCGGCGACGCGGCTCTCCGCGTCTACGCAGAACGGCTGGATCGGCTGCAGCAACCGTTCGAGGTGACGGCAGAGGAAATCGCCGACGGCGCCGACCGCGCACCGGCCTCCGTACGATCCGCGATCAAGCGGGCGGCTCGCCACATCGCCACGGTTGCCCGCGCGCAGGTGCCGCGCCGCTTCAGGATCACTGTTTCGCCCGGCGTCACGGTCGAGCAGCGCGTCACTCCGCTCGATCGCGTGGGGTGCTACGTGCCGGGAGGACGCCATCCCCTTCCCTCTTCGCTGCTGATGACCGCCATCCCCGCTCGCGTGGCGGGCGTCCGCGAGGTCATCGCGGTCTGTCCACGGCCAGACGATGTGGTGCTTGCCGCGGCACAGGCGGCAGGAGTGACCCGCCTGTTCCGGATCGGCGGAGCGCACGCCATTGCTGCGCTCGCGACCGGGACCGCGACGATCCCGCGTGTGGACAAAATCGTCGGGCCCGGGAACCGGTGGGTCGCGACCGCCAAGGCGTATGTCGCGGACGAATGCGCGATCGATTTCCAGGCAGGACCGAGCGAGATCCTCATCCTGTCGGAGCGCGGGCGGCCCGACTGGATCGCCGCCGATCTCATTGCGCAGGCCGAGCACGATCCTGATGCGCGCGCGCTGTTCATCACGTCACGAGCCGAGCTCGCGCATGCGGTCGCGGACGCGGTGACGGCGCAGATGCCAGCCGACGGTCCCGCTCGCGCATCGCTGGCCGCGCACGGCGGCATCATCGTGTCGGCAACGCCCGACGAAGCCATCGCACTGGCGAACCGGATGGCACCCGAGCACCTGGTCGTCGACACCGAACAGCAGGCGGCCGGGGTTCGCTGCGCAGGATCGATTTTCATCGGCGCGAACACGGCGCAGGTCGCAGGCGACTATGCGATCGGGTCGAACCACGTGCTGCCAACGGGCGCCGCCGCACGCTTCCGCGGCGGCCTGAGCGCCGCCGACTACGTGCGCGTCGTATCCGTCCAGCGGATGACCGGCGCAGGACTCCGCGGCATCGCCGAGACGATCGTGACGCTGGCGCAGGCCGAAGGGTTGACCGCACACGCACGCTCGATCGCGCTCCGCACGGCGCTGCCCGACGCGCGGTCCACCAGGGAGCGTCCCGGACGTCCGTCGGCGGCACGCACCGGGCCGGCGCGTCGAGGCAAGTCATGAGTGGCTACCAGCGGCCGGCAGCAGCGGCGGGCGCACTGCGCCTGCATTTGAACGAGAACACCGCCGGGGCGTCGCCGGATGCGGTGGCGGCGATAGCCGCACTGGATGCCGAGGACCTTGCGTACTACCCCGAGTACGATGACGTTGTCGCCGAGACTGCGGCCTATCTGGGCGTGGACACGTCACAGCTGCTCCTCACCAATGGACTCGACGAGGGCATTCTGGCGGCAGCCGTCGCCACGGCGAGAGCCACGGTCGCCGACGGCGCTCCTCGGCCGGACGTGATCGTTCCCTTGCCCGCCTTCGACATGTACGGTGTCTGCGCGCGGGCGGTCGGGGCGCGCCTCGTCACGGTGCAACCGCGACGTGATTTCGAGTTCGCGCTCGACAACGTGCTGAGTGCGATCACGCCGGCCACCAGACTCGTGTTCATCACGAGCCCGAATAATCCGACGGGGGTTCGCATCCGATTGAGTGACATCGAGCGCGTCTCTGCATCGGTGCCATCGGGCGGACTGGTGTTCGTGGACGAGGCGTATCACGACTTCTGCGGCGATACTGCCCTGCCCTTGCTTCAGTCTCGCGACAACGTCATCGTCGGCAGGACGTTCGCGAAAGGACACGGACTGGCGGCGTTGCGCGCGGGCGCCGTCATTGGCCGTCCTGAGACACTCGGGGCGCTGCGTCTGGTCGTGCCGCCGTACAGCCTCAATGTCTGCGCGGCGGTGGCGCTGCGTGCGGCATTGGCCGATCGTGCACGCCTCACGTGGTATTGCGACGAAGTCCGCGCGTCGCGCGAGCTGGTCTATGCGTGGTGTCGCGGGCGGGGCGTGCCCTTCTGGGAGAGTGGCGCCAACTTCGTGCTGATCCGGATCGGCGACCGTGCCCGCGAGGTCGTGGACGGACTCGCCCGCCGCGGCGTGGTCGTTCGTGAGCGCAGCGGCGATGCCGGGTGCGAGGGCTGCGTCCGCATGACGACCGGAGTCGTCGCGCACACACAGCGCGGACTCGATGCCCTCGAGGAGGTGTTGTGCGCCGCGGAGTAATCGATCGACACACGACGGAAACGACGATCAAGGTACGGCTCGGCATCGAAGGCCGCGGCCGGTATTCAGTGCGGACCGGGATCCGATTCCTCGATCACATGCTCGAGTTGTTCGCGCGTCATGGCGCGTTCAACCTCGAGATCGCCGCCGATGGCGATCTGGACGTCGATCAGCATCACACGGTCGAAGACCTTGGCATTGCTCTCGGGGAAGCGGTGTCACAAGCCCTGGGCACGCGTCGAGGGATCAATCGCGCCGGCTACTTCATCATGCCGATGGACGAGACGCTCGCCGTGGCCGCCCTCGATCTCGGCGGCCGCCCTCACGCCTCGGTGGATCTCAAACTGAAGGTGCGGCGGGTCGGCGACCTGCAGGCGGAGTTGATTCACGACTTCTTCGAGGGTTTCGCCATCGGCGCGCGCGCCAATGTGCACGTGAAGGTGCTGTACGGCCGATCGAGTCATCACCACGTCGAAGCCGTGTTCAAGGCGTTCGCCCGCGCGCTGCGCGTGGCGTGCTCGAAGGACCGGCAGCTGGCTCGAGCGCTGCCGAGTACGAAAGGGCTCATTTAAGGGCTAAAGGATCATGGGCACGGGAGACATCGCACTGGTCGACTACGGGGCCGGCAATCTCGCGTCCGTCCGCAAGGCATTCGTCGCGGCCGGTGCGTCGTTGTCCACGCCGGAACGGCCCTCGGATCTCGAAAGCGCCGCGGGCATCGTCGTTCCGGGTGTGGGTCACTTCGGCGCGACCCGCTCGCTGGACGCGCCGTGGCGGTCTGCCATCACGCAGCGCATCGCCGACGGGTGCCCGTTGTTTGGCATCTGCCTGGGCATGCAGTGGCTCTTCGACGGCAGCACGGAAGCTCCAGACGTTCCAGGGCTTGGTGTGTTGACGGGAACGTGTGCCCGGCTGGACGATCAGGGTGGAGCGCTCAAGATCCCGCACGTCGGCTGGAACGCGCTCGACGTCGCGTCAGGCTCGCACCTGCTGGACGGCGTCGCAGCCGGGGCGTACGTCTACTTCACGCACTCGTACGCCGCGCCCGTGACCGACGCGGCGGTGGCCACGACCTCACCCGGGACCAGGTTTGCCGCGGCCGTCGAGCGCGGCCGCATCATGGGCGTGCAGTTCCATCCCGAGAAATCGTCCGATGCCGGACTGCGGATGATCCGGAATTTCGTGGCGCTCTGCGGAGCCTGATCGGAGCTGCCGTGCTTGCCAAGCGGATCATCGCCTGCCTGGATGTTCGTGACGGACAGGTCGTCAAAGGCATCAAGTTCGAAGAGCTCCGCCGTGCCGGCGATCCTGCCGCGCTCGCGCGGCGCTACAACGTCGAAGGCATCGACGAGCTCGTCATCCTCGATGTCACCGCGACACTCGAGAAACGGCAGGCAATGGCGGCCACTGTTCGTGCCGTGGCGCAGGAACTGTTCATCCCGCTCGCCGTGGGCGGGGGCATTCGCGGCGAGGCGGATGCCGCGGCAGCGATCGATGCCGGCGCGGACAAGGTCAGCCTGAACAGCGCGGCACTCGCGGATCCGGCGCTCATTACGACGCTGGCGGCCCGCTACGGGAGTCAGGCCGTGCTCGTCGCGATCGACGCCAAGCGGCTCGACCAACGGTACGCCGTTTATTCGCGGAGCGGCACGACGGCTGCGGCGCGCGACGCCGTGGAGTGGGCGCGTGAAGCCGCGGACCGCGGCGCCGGCGAGATCCTGCTCACCTCGATCGATCGAGACGGCACGAAGTCGGGATTCGACTGTGAGATGACCGCCGCCGTCTCGCGCGCCGTCAACATTCCGGTCATCGCCTCCGGCGGCGCGGGCGGATTCGACGACTTCGTGGACGTGTTCACGAAAGGTGCCGCGGACGCCGCGCTCGCTGCGTCGATTTTTCACTACGCCGAACGGAGCGTCACCGATCTCAAGACTCATCTTCACCGCTCGGGGATACCGGTCAGGCGCGGCGCGAGCGAGGGAGCGTAGGGTGCTGATTCCTTCGATCGATCTCCGTAACGGCAAGGTCGTCCAACTCGTTCAAGGCGAGCGGCTCGCGCTCGAAGACGACGATCTGGACAAGTGGATCGCACGCTTCGCGCGGTTCGAGAAGCTGCAGCTGATCGATCTTGATGCCGCCATCGGCACGGGCAACAACGACGCGTTGGTGCGGCGCGTGTGCGCCGCGAGGCCAAGCCGCGCGGGCGGCGGCATCCGGAGTGTCGCGCGGGCGCAGGCCGTGCTCGAGGCGGGCGCCACCCACGTGATCGTGGGATCGTCGCTCTTCAACGGCGGCCGGCCCGATCTGGCGTTCGCCCAGTCGCTGGTGGACGCTGTTGGACGCGAGCGCGTGATTGCCGCCGTCGATGCTCGTGGCGGGCAGGTCGCCATCCACGGCTGGCGCACGTTGCTGCCCATCTCGGCCGTCGACGCCGCACGCGCGCTGGAGCCGTTCTGCAGCGAATTCCTTTACACGATCGTGGACGGCGAAGGGATGATGCAAGGGATCGACATGGACGCGGTCCGCGCCGTCCGTGACGCCACCGCGCGGCGGGTCGTCGCGGCTGGCGGCATCACGACGCGCGAAGAGATCGACACGCTGGACCGCATGGGCGTCGATGCCGTGGTGGGTATGGCCATCTACACGGGGCGGCTCGATATCTCCGCCCCGGCGTAACGCTCCTGTGACTTTTTCGAGGGCCGCCACGACGCCTGCCGGCCCGGCTGTCTCACGCTCCTGAAGCAACTTCACGCCCTCCTCCTACGTCTATGAGGATGTTCTGGAGGTCTGCATGCTGGCTCCGTCGAGCTTACGCCCCGGTCGTTCCATCGGATCCTTCGCACTTGCTGCGCTGATCGGCCTGGGAGTGCCGGTTGGGGCAGGCGCCGCAACCGAAACCCAGACCGTGGACAAGACGGTCGCGATCGCGGCGGGCGGCACGCTCAAGGTCCGCAACTTCTCAGGCAAGGTCGAGATTACGGGCACGGACCGCACCGACGTCTCGCTGCACGCCGTGCGGCGTGCGTCCGCGGAGCGGCTGGACCGCATCAAGCTCGACGTCCAGTCTGACGGCGACACCGTGACGATCGAAGCCAACAAACGAATCGGTCCAAAGACGGACAACGACAACGTCGTCGAGACCGACATGACGATCGAGGTGCCGCGCCAGGTCAAACTCGACGTCGACGTGTTCAGCAGTGAGGTCACCGTGCGTGGTGTGGCCGGTGGTCACAGCCGCGTCAAGACGTTCTCGGGCGAGATCACGCTCGAGGGCGTGACCGGCCAGGTGGACGCGGAGACGTTCAGCGGCGCCATCCATGCCTCGCCCGTGAAATGGGCGGCCGCCGACACGCTGCGTTTCCACACGTTCAGCGGCGACATCGGCGTGCGCGTTCCCGCGGAGGCCAACGCGTCGGTGGAGTTCGAATCGTTCAGCGGCGACCTCCGGAGCGATCTGCCGCTGACCTTCCGCAACAAGTCGAAGCACAATTTGAAGGCCGAGCTGAACAGCGCCGACGGTCCCAACTCCGCGCAGCTGACGTTGCAGACCTTCAGCGGTGACGTCCGCATTACCAAATAGGAACCCGTCGGGCGGGGTGCATGGGCGAACGCCGCGACTGCCCCGCCCGCACATTTCTGAGCCTTGGGCCTTCGGCGCAGGGCGCAGGCGCACCGAAGCACGGCGCACGACGCACCCTCGCACTGGTTGACCGCACCTTGTGGCCGCACCTCGCGTCCGCACCTCCCGGTGCGATAGGCTGTCGGCGTGACGGCCCGACTGCTTTCCGCCACGCTGATCCTGGCGTCCCTCGTCATCCTTGCCGCCCCGGCGTGCAACAGGCCGGCGCCGTTCTTTTCCGTCGACAATGCGCGCGCGCACGTCAACCGCCTCGCCGGGACCATCGGCGCACGGCCGCTCGGCAGCGACGCGAATCGGCGGGCCCGCGAATACCTGATCGAGCAGCTTCGCTTCTACGGCTTCACCGTCCGCGTGCAAGAGGCGGACGCGGCGCGGGCCGAGTACGGGCTGACCGCACACGTCGCCAACATCATCGCCGTGCACCCGGGACGCGACGCCAGCGCTATTGCCCTCGTCGCGCATTACGACTCGGACGATGTGGCGCCGGGGGCGGCGGATGACGGCCTGGGCGTGGCAGTGTGTCTGGAAGTCGGGCGGCTGCTCGCGTCGAAGCGCGATCGGCAGAGCGGGCTGATGGTGCTGCTCACCGACGGCGAGGAGCTCGGTCTGCTCGGTGCCGCCGCTCTGGTGAACGATCCCGAGGTCCGAAACCGTGTGCGGGCGTACATCAATCTCGACAACGCCGGCAACGATGTGCCCGCGGTGTTGTTCGAGACCGGTCCCGGGAACCGCGCGTTGATGACGGCCTGGTCCGCCGCACCAGAGCCGCGCGGCGGTTCGATTGCCGAGGAAGTCTACAAACGGCTGCCCAACGACACCGACTTCACGATCTTCAAGCGCGCCGGAATCCCCGGCCTGAACATCGGTGCCATCGGCGACAGCTACGCGTACCACACGCCGCGTGATACACCGGATCGCCTGAGCGATGCCGTCATCCGCCAGATGGGCGAGAACGTGCTCGCGACGGCAAAGGCTCTCGATCACATCACGCCGGATCCGGCAGACAGCGAGCAACTGATTTACTTCGATCTCGCGAGCCGGACGACCGTGACGTGGTCGGTCCTGGGCTCCAGGATTGCAGGAATCGCGGCGCTTGCGGCCGGTCTCGTCGCCTGGGTACACGTCGTGCTCTGGGCCTGGCGCACGTATCGCTGGCGTGGACTGTTCGCGCCCATCGCGTGGGCCATCGTCGGCGTCGTCGCGGCGGTGTTCGCGATGGTTGCTGCGACAGCTTTACTCCGCCTGTCACGGGAAGTGCTGCACCCGTGGTACGCGCACCCGGAGCGGCTGTGGACGTTGCTCATTCTCGCGGCGTTCGTCGTCGTCCATCTGCTGTTCGTCATCGGCGCTCGGTTGCCGCACGTGCTGCAGGCGCCGCGGCATCCATCGTCGGTCTGGATGGCCACACTTCCGGCGTGGCTGGTGGCGACGGCCTCCGCGCACGTCTTGCTGCCTTCGGCAGCGTATCTCTGGACCGTCCCGTTGTTGATCACCGCAGTGCCCGTCGCGGTGTCACCGGCCGCAACGGGTTGGATCGCGCGACTCATCGCTGCGCTCGCGCTCCTGACCGTTTCGACGCTCTGGCTGCCCCAGTGCCGTCAGCTCCTGGCTTTCTCCGTTCCGTTGTTCGGCCGCCTGCCCACCATCACTCCGGTCTCTCTTTTTGCAGTCGTGCTGGGCGCGGTCGGGCTGATGGTGATTCCGCCGTTACTGGCACTCCTCGTCGCCGGTACGGCACCACGGCCGCTGGCGGAGCTTCCGGTCTGGCTGCGGCGCGCGCGGCAACTCCTCACAGCGGCACTGAGTGTGGCGCTCGTGGCGGTCTTCGCATGGGCGTATGTCGCGGAAGCGTATACACACGACCGCCCGCTTCGCCGCTTCGTGCAGTACGTCGCCGACCATGGCGCCAGCCAGGCCGCGTGGGAAGTGGCCGGCAACGAACCGGGACTCGATATCCATACGGCGGGAGCGCCTACGGGCTGGGCCGCGAGCAGCGGACAGGTCCTGCCGGGCGTGCCCGTTCCGCCCGTGCCGTTTCCGTTTGCCTTCCGTGCGCCGGCAGCGATCGATCCGACGCCCCTGTCGGCCACCGGCCGCAGCCGCGTGGACGGCAACGTGCTGCGCGTCGACGTGGACGTCACCAGCACACTTCCAGGAGCGACGGTACTGTTGCTGTTGCCGCCCGGCGTCGAGCCCTCACAGTCGTCGATCGCTGGCACAGTACGGAATGGCTCGTGGCGCGCGGCTTTTGTGGCTCCAAGCGGGCCCGTCGCGTTCAACGTCGCGCTGCCGGTCGCGTTTCAGCCGCGGCTGAACGAGATCCGGGTCGGACTCGCCACGCGCGCGCTGCCGGGCGGAACCGGCTGGCTGCAGCAACCCCCGTGGCTCGGGCAGGAACGGACCGTCTGGTATGCCCGCGGTCTGCACGTGGCGCCCGTGGCCTGGGAGCCTGTCGCGGCGCCAGTAGCGCCAGAACCGTCATTACGCTAAACTACGTAGTCGTTACGCCATCGACCGTAACGCAGCATGCCAAACCCTTTCGTTTACGGTGAAGTCGTCCCGCCCGACGCGTTCGTGGATCGGGAAGACGAGCTCGCCCGCCTCATTGCCGACCTGGGATCCGGCCAGAAGGTGTTTCTGATCTCTCCCCGGCGCTACGGAAAGTCGTCGTTGATGCGGCGCGCCATCGATACGCTGGAGCGCCGCGGCGTGCTGGCGGTCGAACTGACCGTGTCGAGCTACAGCTCGTACGTCGCCTTTCTGGAGGGCTTCGCGCGCGCGGTGGCCACGGCCGAAACGCGCTGGGAACGGGCGATCGGCTGGCTGCGCGATGCACTCGGCAGTACGCGCAGCGAGCTACGGATGGAGCGCGGTCCCGACGGCACGTCCAGTCTCGCCGTGTCGTTTCCCGCCGCCAGAACGGCCCGCGACGTCTCACGCCTCGCCGCCGAAGTGTTCCTGCTGCCCTCCCGGCTCGCCGACGTGCGGCGCCGTGCCGTCGTGGTCGCACTCGACGAGTTCCAGGCCATTCACGGATTCAACGGCGGAAGCGTCGAGGAATCACTGCGCGCCGCAGTGCAGCATCAGCGCCGGGTAGGCTACGTGTTCGCCGGCTCCGAACCGTCCTTGATGGAGCGCATGATTGGACCACGCCGGCCGTTCTACAAGGCCGGCCCGGTGATGCGCCTCGGCAAGATTCCGCCGGACCTGTTCGCGGCATTCATCGAGTCTCGATTCGTCCGCACCGGCATTCGCCCGGAGCCAGGCGTGGGAGCAGCCGTGCTCGATCTCGCCGGGCACCTTCCGTACGACGTTCAACGCCTCGCGCACGAGGTCTGGGACGATGTGCGGGCTGCGCGTATGAAGCGCGTGGGGTTGGAGCATCTTCACGACACGCTGCATCGCCTCCTCGCCGAGCAGGCGGTCGTCTTCGAGGGCTCCTGGCAGCGGCTCACCCTGGCGCAGCGGGGAGTGCTGCGCGCGGTGGTGCTCGAAGACGGGCGTGAGCTCCTCGCCGCTGATACGCGGGCACGTCACCGGCTCGGCGGCGCTTCGAGCGTCCAGGCGTCGCTCGCCGCGCTTGCGCGCGAGGATGTCGTGGCGCGCGACGGTACACGGTGGGTGGTAATCGATTCGCTCATGCGCGAGTGGATCGCGCGACGGACGTTTTGATGGCAGACACCAAACGCCCGGCTCCGTCCGGGCTGATGGCCCGCCTCGGGCTCGACCGGAAGGAGCTCCGCGCCTGGGCCATGTACGACTGGGCGAATTCCGCGTTCCAGTGCACGATCATCACCGCCGTCTTCCCCGTGTACTACAGCACGGTCGCGGCAAAGGGCCTCTCGGGCGCGCAGGCCACCGCGCGCTTTGCCACCGCGACGACACTCGCACTGACCTTCATTGCAATCGTCTCGCCCGTACTCGGCGCGTATGCGGATTTCGCCGGCGCCAAGAAGCGGATGCTCGGCGCCTGCATGAGCATTGGCGTGCTCGCCACGGCGGCGATGTTCCTCATCGGCCCGGGCGACTGGCGGCTTGCCGAATGGCTCTTCGTCGTCGCCAACATCGGGATCTCGGGCAGCTTCGTCTTCTACGACTCGCTGCTGCCGCACATCGCGGCCGACGATGAGATGGATCGCGTATCGAGCGCGGGCTATGCCCTCGGGTACCTCGGCGGCGGTGTCCTGCTGCTGATCAACCTGTTGTGGATCCTGAAGCCGCACTGGTTCGGCCTTGCCGACAGCGGGGTGGCATCGCGGCTGTCGTTCCTGAGCGTGGCGATTTGGTGGGTGGCCTTTTCGATCCCGATGTTCCGTCACGTTCCGGAACCGCCGGCCAAGCCCGAGGCCGACGCCGTGCGCGCGAGCGGTCCGCTCAAAGCATCGTTCGTGCAGCTCGTCGACACGATTCGCGAGTTCAGGACCTATCGTCAGGCAGCGCTGATGCTGCTGGCGTTCCTCATCTACAACGACGGCATCGGCACGATCATCCGCATGGCGGGCCTGTACGGCGCGGAGCTCAAGCTGCCCGAGACGGCGCTCGTCGGCGCGATTGTCATGGTGCAGTTCGTCGGAATTCCGTTCGCGTTGCTCTTCGGACAGCTCGCATCGTGGATCGGAGCCAAGCGCGCGATCTTTCTCGCACTCGTCGTCTACGTCGTCATCAGTATCGTCGGCTACCGGATGACAGCGGCGTGGCAGTTCTACCTGCTGGCGTTCCTGGTCGGGACGGTCCAGGGCGGCAGCCAGGCGCTGTCACGATCGCTCTTTGCCACGATGGTGCCGCGGCACAAGTCGTCGGAGTTCTTCGGCTTCTTCGCGGTGTTCGAGAAGTTTGCCGGGATCTTCGGTCCGGCGCTGTTTGCCGTGACGGTGTCGCTGACGGGATCCAGCCGGCAGGCCATTCTGTCGGTGATTGCGTTCTTCGTCGTGGGAGCGCTGCTGCTCGCGATGGTGGACGTAGAGGCGGGCCAGCGTGCGGCGCGTGAGGAAATAAGAACCGGATGAGTGGCCCGACCCGCGTCAGGCCTTCAGCCGCTCGAGCATCCGCTTGAGCAGCGGACGGGCCGGGTGCCGGCGAAGGGCAGCGGCCGCGCGTTCCGCACTCATCCATTGCCGCCGGCGAACGTCACTTTCCGGCCACCGCCGCTGCGTCAGCCGCACGTTCATCAGATACACGGCCACGGTCAGTGTGTCGCCCCATTTGTCATAGCGGTACCGGCCGAGCGCACGACCGACGATCCGGCCGCGAATTCCCGCTTCCTCCCAGGCCTCGCGCACCGCTGTTGCGCGCTGCGTGTCGCCGTGCTCGATGAGCCCCTTGGGAATGCTCCAGGGACTCTTGGCCTTCCGGATCAGGCAGACCTCCAGGCCACGCGAACTCCGCCGGACCGCGATGACCCCGGCCTGTTCGGCGCGTCCGCTCGGCTTTGCCATCGTCTTCTCAGCTCACCCGGCCGTCCGACGCCGACCGTGTCGTCCACCAACCTATCGCGACGAGCCCGACCGCCACGGCGAACGTCACGGCGACCCCACCGGCAACGACGAAGGAGCGCGTGCCCGAATGAAGAAAGCGTGAGCCGTTCAGGAACGCGGCGATCGCGAGAGCGCTCAACACCGCGCTCATCCTGACCACCAGCTGCGGCATCTCGACCGAGGGCTGCGCACGCACCCACGGCCACACGGCGGCGGCCAGCGCCAGCATCCCGAAGACCGTGCTGCCGAGTTGAAGCGCGCTGTACCACGGAAGGCCGGGCACGCTTGCGATGACCGGTGACTTCAACGCCGGCCAGGCCCGAACGAACAATCCGTAGTCGTGCGTGAACGCATCCCAGACGACGTGTGTGACGGAACCGGCAAAGAGCGCCACACTGGTCAGCCAAAACGGCCGCGACGCTGGAGCCGCAGGCAGTCTCCATTGCGAGGGCAGCAGCGCCGCGACGCCGGCACGCCCGAAACGATCGAACAGCAGCAGCACCAGCCAGCCCACCGGCAGGCACACGAGCAGGAGGCCCGGCAGCGTGTGCGTGAAGTGGCCCTCGGCTGACAGCCGGATGAAGTACTGCACGTCAGGCATCGTCGCCCCAATAGCCAGAGGCGCCAGGGCAAGGTGCCGCCGCGATGCTGAACGTAGCGGCAAGACCGCGGCAGGATGCGCGAGAGTGTACGGCATGAGCGAAGGTTGATCTACTTCCCGAGCGCCTTGCGCGCGGCCGGCCGCGCAATCGCGTTCTGCACGTTGTGCGCGCCCGACTTGAGCACGTTCGTCCAGGCAGCCTGCGCGTCGTCCTTGTGTCCGGCACCCTCATTGGCCTGAGCGAGCAACATCTGAACGAAGGGATCGTTTGCGTCGGCCTGCTTCAGGAAGCCCAGGGCGTCCTCGTACTTCTTCGCCTGCAGCTCCACGTAGCCGGCGAGATATTGCCAGAACGGCAGTTGGTCCTTGACTTCGGGCTTGGTGTCGACGAGCGCGCGGGCGGCCGCCACCTGTTTTCTTGCCTCGTCGAAGTTGCCCTCTCTCGCCGCGATCCGCGCCTGTGCGTGTGTCCAGCGGAATTCCCAGAGCGGAAGCTGCGCGGCGTCGCCGCTCGGCTGGCGCTTGGCCGCTTCCAGCCCGGTCTGATACCAGCGCTTCGCGTTCGCCAGATCGCCCGTTTCCAGATAGACGCGCCCGAGGGCATTGGCGGTACCAGCGGCCGCGCTGAAATTGGCGGCGGCTGTCTGCTTGTCGTACACCTGCTGGTAGAACGTCGCCGCCTCGCGTGCGTTGCCTTCGAACGCGAACGAAATTGCCATCGCCGTCAGGGCCTGAGCACGCGTGTCGTCGGAGGCTGCAGCAATCGCTTTCGTGAAGTGCGTGCGGGCCTCAGTCCCCTGCCCTGCCAGGTCAAGGGCGTTCCCGAGTCCCAGGTTCACATCGAACCCATTCGGATCGGCTTGAAGCGCGCGGCGGTACAGCGGCAGCGCTTCGTCCACGCGGCCGTCGGCGACCAGCTTTCGAGCCTCCTTGACGAGCTCGGTTGGATCAGCCGCAGGCGTACTCGACGCCGGGTTCTGCATCGCCAGCACGGCCAGGAATAACGCAGCGGTCAGATGGACCATAACGCTCCTCGTTGCAGCTTCGCCGCGCACGGCAGCATGCCGCCTGACGGACCACCCGTCAGTGTACCCAAAACGGCTTCCTTCAGCCTACGCCGTGGTCTTGCGCGATCGAAGGACGGCGAGGCCGGTGATGGCAAGGCCCCACGCCAGCAGAGCCAGGATCTCCGGCCACAGCACCGCCACGCCTACGCCCTTCAGGAAGATGCCCCGGACGATGATGATGAAGTAGCGGAGGGGAACGAGATAGGTGATCTTTTGAATGAAGGCCGGCATGTTCTCGATCGGGAAGATGAAACCCGACAGGTACAGCATGGGCGTCAGGAAGAAGAACGTCGCCGTCATCATCGACTGCTGCTGTGTGTCCGACACGGTCGAGATGAACAGACCCAGTCCCAGCGTCGTCAGCAGATAGATCAGGCAGCACGTAAAGAGCAGCAGCGGACTCCCCAGTAACGGAATGCGGAACCAGATCAAGGCTACGAATACGACGAGCACGACATCAACCATGCCGAGCAGGCCGTATGGCAGCAGCTTGCCGAGGATCAGCTCCCACCGCGCGAGCGGCGTGACGTTCAGCTGCTCGAGCGTCCCGAGCTCACGCTCGCGAACCAGCGCCATCGACGACAGGTTTGTCGTAATCACGAGCAGCAGCATCGCGACGATGCCGGGGATCATGAAGGTGCGGCTCTCGAGCTGCGGATTAAACCATACGCGCACGCGCGCCTCGATGGCCGGCTCCGGAGCTGCAGCCAACCCTGCGCGCCGCGCTGACAGCTGGGTGGCGTATTGTGCGACGAGCTGCTGCGCGTAGTTCATTGCAGCATTCGTCGAGTTCGAGTCTGTTCCGTCCGCGATCACTTGCACGACGGCGGGACGGCCGGCCCCGACCAGCTGGTGGTAGTCCGCCGGGATGCCAACGGCGATCCACGCGCGGCCTTGCTCCAGCCAGTCATCGATTTCATTCATCGTCGTCACCGTACCGGCGACGGTGAAGTAGGGCGAACCCTCGAACTGCGAGATCAGCTCGCGGCTCATGCTGCTGCGATCGCCGTCCGCAATCACGATCGGCACGTTCTTGACGTCTGTGGTCGCGGCATACCCCAGGACGACGAGCTGCACGATCGGCGCGATGAACAGTACGCCGAACAGCTTGGGATCCTGCCGGAGCTCGATCAGCTCCTTGCGCATGATGTGGAGCAGGCGGCGCATATCAGGCCCACTCTCTCCGCAGTCGGATCGATGCCAGCACCAGCACGACCGATGCGTAAATGGCGAGTGCTCCGAGCGATGGTCCGATGACGTGAAGTCCGGCGCCTTTGAGCACGACGCCTCTCAGCGCAATCAGGAAATAACGGGCAGGCACGATGTAGGTCACCGTTTGCAGCGCCGGCGGCATGCTGCTGATCGGAAAGATGAATCCCGACAGGATGACTGTCGGCAGGAATGACGCCAGGATCGCGACTTGAAACGCGACCTGCTGACTGTCGGCGATGGTCGAGATGAGCAGACCGAGGCCGAGGGCTCCGATCAGGAACAGCGTCAGCGACAAGAGGAGCAGCAGCCACGAGCCGCGCATCGGCAGATCGAACAGCACCATCGACGCGAACAGCACGCCCAGCGATGACGCCATCGACAGGCACAGGTACGGCAGGCTCTTACCGACGACGAACGGCAGCGTGCCGATCGGCGACATCCGCACCTGCTCCATCGTGCCGCGTTCCTTCTCCCGAACGACCGACAACGCGGTGGACACGACGGCTACCAGCATCGCGATGTAGGCCAGCAGGCCGGGCACGAGGAACAGCGTGCTCCGGAGCTCGGGGTTGTACCAGATGCGCGGTTCCAGCGTCAGGGCCGGGTCTCGCGCGATGGCAATGAGGTTGTCGGGCAGGTAGCGTTGCGACTCGACAGCGATGATCGTACTCGCGTATCCCATCACGGTGCCCGCTGTGTTCGCGTTGTCGCCGTTGATGAGGACCTGGACGATGGTGTGACGGCCGCCGCGTAGATCGCGGCCGAACCCTTCGGGCACGACGAGGGCCGCGCGGATGCGATTGCGATCGATCAGGTTGACGACTTCGCGATCGCTCTCGACAGACGCGATCAGGTCGAAATATCCGGAGTTCACGAACGCGGAGATGAGGTGGCGGCTCTCGGGTGAGCGATCGCGGTCTTCGAGCGCGAGCGCTACGTGCCGGATGTCGAAATTGAGGGCGTACCCAAACAGCAGCAGGAAGAAGACCGGGATGAACAGCAGAATCATGAGGGTCCGGCGATCCCGGAGAATCTGGTGGAACTCCTTGCGTCCGACCGCCAGGGTCCGTCTCATGCGCTCTTCTCCACAACGTCGAGGAACACGTCTTCGAGCGAGGGCTCGACTGGCGCAACCCCGTCGATGAGCAGACCGTCTGCCTTGAGGCTGCTGATGAGTGACTCCTGATCGACCGTGCGGCTGGTCAGCACGGCATGGACGGCGGTACCGAACAAGGTGGTCTTCTCGACCTCAGGACGCTCGTCGAGGGCGCGCATGAGCGGCAGCGCCGCCGGCGATCGAAGCTCGAGAATCGGGCGATCCGAAAAGATGCTGCGCAGCTCGTCGACCGTCCCCAGCGCCGCCATCTTGCCGGCATTGATGACGGCGATGCGGTTGCAGTGCTCGGCTTCATCGAGATAGTGGGTCGTGACCAGGACGGTCGTGCCACCGCGGGCGAGTGAGTCGATCAGGTCCCAGAAGTGGCGGCGTGAGAGCGGATCCACACCGCCGGTGGGCTCGTCGAGGAACACGATGGGAGGCTCGTGCAGGATGGCGCACCCGAGCGCGAGCCGCTGACGCCATCCGCCGGCGAGCTCGCCCGTCTTCATGTCCTCGCGTCCCTTCAGACCTGCCATCTCCAGCACGAACCGTCGGCGATCCTGGAAGCGCGCGCCCTCGATGTCGTAGATGCCCGCGAAAAAGCGGATGTTCTGATCGACCGTGAGTGCTTCGTACAGCGAGAACCGCTGCGACATATAGCCAATGCGCGCCTTGACGCCTTCTGGATTGCGGCCGACGTCCACACCGCCGACCGTCGCCGTCCCGCTCGTGGGCCGCAGCAGCCCGCACAGCATGCGAATGGTGGTGGACTTGCCGGCGCCGTTCGCGCCGAGGAAGCCGAATACCTCGCCTTCCCGGACCTCGAAACTCAAGCGATCGACAGCCGTGAATGCGCCGAAGCGTCGCGTGAGATCGCGGACGACGATGGCCGACATCAGCGGCCCAGGACGCGGTCGAGCCGCGCCAGCGCGAGTTGTGTACTGGCCAGCGCGCGAGTCTTGTCGAGCTCGGCCTGCAGCAGCGCCACCTGCGCGTCCAGCAGATCCGTCGTCGTCGCCACGCCGGCATTGAAGCGCTCCTGCACGACCCGGCGTGCCTCGGTCGCGCTCTTGATGCCTTCGTCGGCGGCACTGATTTCCGCTCGGGCCGAGTCGAGGTCGAGCAGCTGCTGATGAATGTCGGTCGCAAGCGTGCGATCGAAATCCAGCAGCCGCTCGCGCGTGGCGTTGGCCAGATGCGTGGCCTCCGCGACCTCCGCCTTCGTGCGGCCGCTATCCCAGAACGTCCAGTTGAACGTGACGCCGACATCCCAGGTGTTCTTCCAGGAGTCTTGCCGCGGAAAGATCTTGGGATTCGGGCGGGAGTAGTCGGCGCCGGTCAGGAACGATACGGTCGGCAGACGTCCCGCCGACGCCGCACGGACGCGTGCTTCCGCGCCGTGGATCCGCGTGTCGAGCGCGGCACGCTCGGGACGGTTGGACGTGGCGTCGGCCAGGAGTGCGGCCGTATCGCTGCTTGGGGCGACCACCGGCGTACCGAGCGACGCGTCGAGCTCGATGTGCGCGCCCAGGGGTGCGTCGATCAATTCCGCGAGATCCGCTTCAGCGATTCCCGATTGATTCTCCGCCTGAATTCGCTGCACTTCCTGCCGGGCGCGCTGCGCTTCGACAGTAAGGACATCGTTTGGCGGCACGAACCCCGAGTCGTATCGGCTGCGGACGTCTGCAAGCTGTGCGTCTACACGTCGCACGCCTTCGGTCAGTACGCGTGCGGCCTCACGTGCGGTCACGAGGGCCCAGTACGCGCGCGTGACCTCGAGCTTCAGATCGGCTCGCGCGGCCTCGAGATCCTTACCCGAGGCAGTCGCTTCGGCCTGAGCCGCCCGCTCGAGCGCCTCGAAGCGGCCGCCGGAATAGATCGGCCACTGCAATTCGACCCGAGTCAGATAGTTGTCGGGCACGTCCGGATAGAGCACTTGCAGGCCTTCGCCAGGCGTGAACACGCGCAGGGGATCGACGTGATTCGTGCGCTGGTAGCTCGCCTGTGCGGCGACGGTCGGCTTGCGCGCTGCGGCGCGTTGATCGACGACGGCCGCGGCGGCACCCGTCTGTTCGCGCATCGCGGCGAGCCGATGGCTCGCGGCCGTCGCACGAGCCACGGCCTCCTCCACCGTGAGCCGCGGCGGGAGCGGCTGCGACCCCTGCGTCTGTGGAGCGGCCGGCCTCGCGGCCAGGAGGAGCATGAGGACAGCTGCAGCAATTCGTGGCATCGGTAATCCGTTCAGGCCGAGCGCGTACCGGCCGCTGCCGGTCCGGGCTGCATCAAGCGCGCGATGAACACGTCTTCGAGAGAAGGAGGAACGCGCCGCACGCCGCGAAGCTGCAGCCCAGCGGCCGTCAGACGGGTGCCGAGCAGGCTCACGGCATCGCCGGCGGCGTGCTCGGCGAACCGCACGTGAATCCGTTCACCGAACGCCTGCACGTCGACGACGTCGTGCATGCCGCGGGCTTCAGCCACGGCGCGCGGCTGGTCGCTCGCGATCAGTTCGACGATGGTGCCGCGAAGGCTCGCGCGGAGATGATCCGGCGTATCGAGCGCCAGCAGCCGTCCTTCGTGCAGGAGCGCGACACGCGCGCAGCGCTCCGCCTCGTCTAGATACGGCGTGCTGACCAGAAT
>JBKPMA010000601.1:0-4780 GCA_046731935.1 Acidobacteriota bacterium | reverse complement strand
GCTGAATGACATGCAGCCTGGCGACTACGTCGGTGTCTTCTCGATCGACCACTCGCTGCAGCAGCTGGTGCCGTTCACGCGGAACACGCGTGCCTTGAACGCCGGCTTCGAGCTCGCCCTCGAGCGTCCCCGTCCAGGAAGCTCACGCACCAAAACCGCGCTTTCGTCTGCGCTGGTCGCCCAGCCGGAGGCTTCACCAACTGCCGGTGCCGACAACCCGGGTTCTCCCGCGGACGGAGGCAGCATCTCGTCCGGTGGCCAGGACGCCGGGTCAGGCAACGCGGACGCGGCGTTTGCGGCGATGCTGGCGCAGATCGATGCAGCAGACGCGTTTATCGACAAGCAAATGCAGGCCGACGCCGCGTCGGACGGGCTCCGGGCGCTCGTTCGCTCGCTCGCGCCGCTTGCGGGCCGGAAGACTGTGATTCTCTTCTCCGAAGGGCTGCAGATCACGAACTCGTCGGTCGTTCGATGGCGCAACCTGCAGAACGAAGCCAATCGGCACAACGTGGCTTTCTACACGTTCGACGCGATGGGCCTTCGTATCGAGAGTCAGCAGGCCGCGATGGGGCGTGCGATTCGTCCGCAGTTCGGCGATGGCTTTGCCGTGGGACAGTACGGCGATACGTCGGAAGCACGCCTCAACCAACTCCTGAACGGTCCAACCCACGGACTCGCGGAGCTCGCCAACTCCACCGGCGGACAATACATCAGCAACACGAACGATCTCACCAGCGCCTTCGTGCGCGTCAACGAGGATCGCCGCTCGTATTACATGCTGTCGTACTCGTCCAGTAATCCGGCGATGGATGGCTCGTATCGCACGATCAGCGTCAAAGTGCGTCGACCAGGCGTCAGCGTTCGCGCACGGCCTGGCTACGTCGCCGTGCCGACGGTCGAGCGCATGGAGACGCGCGAATACGAAACACCAGCAGTGGCTGCGTTGGATGCACGTCCGTCTCCCATGGCGTTTCCCTTCCGGCTGCAAGCACTCAGCACGCCCATGCCGGGACAACCAGGGATGGTCTCGCTGATTGCGTCGATCGACGCGTCGGCACTCACCTTCAGCGTCGATGATGCGACAGCCAGATACTCGGGACAGGTCACGGTGCTCGCCCGCATGAAGACCCAGTCGGGCGAGACGTTGTTCACGCGAAGCGAGCACTACAATCTGACCGGCGAAACCGCAAAGCTCGAACACACCAAGGCCGGGAGCATTCTCTTCTTCACTGCTCCAGAAGTGCCGGCCGGGTCGCATATGGTCGAGTGGGTCGTGCGAGACGATGAAGGCGCGCGGGCGAGCGTGGCACGATCGTCAATCGACGTACCTGGAGCGAACGGCACAGTCGTAGGAGATTTGATCCTGGTGGGACGTAGCGAGGCCGCACCAAAAGACAAGGCGGTCGAGACCAATCCGCTCGCCTGGAAGGGGCAGCTGCTCTATCCGCGGCTCGGCCAACCCATCAGCCGCGCCGAGGAGAAGGATTTGTCGTTTGCGCTGCCGATCGTGCTCCCACGCGACAGTGCGCCGCCAGCCGCCGTCGTGCGCCTCGTTGCCGGAGGAAAACGTCTCGCCGAATTGCCGCTCGACTTGGGCACTCCTGCCAAGGACGGACGCCTCGTCGCGGTCGGGCATCTCTCCATCTCGCCGCTGCCGCCAGGCAGCTACGAACTGCAGGTGGCAATATCACCGGGGCAGACCGAGACGTTGCGCACGGCAGACTTCACCGTCACAAACTGACGGTCCGCGGCCGCAGGCCAACCAGCTACCGATTTCCCGCGACAGGACAGGGCAACAGCTTCCCCACCGAGGGCATCTTCGCCGGACGCGTCGATGCGTCAGGGCTCACTGTGAAATGCCGGTCGAGGCGGGTTGCCGACTCAGACGGGATCACGGGCATCCGACATGCCGCGGGCATGTCCTGGGTCGTCATGACGCTGCGCTGACGTGCAGCGTTGATGAGTGCTTGACGCAGTGCGTCGGGCTTCGCGCCAGACACGAGCGCCAGTGCCGTCGTCAGGGCGAGTGCGGCTTCGACCATCGGCCCTCCCTTCTCTCGTGGAGTAGGACGTCGCGAACCTCCGAACGGTCGGGTTGGCAGCGTTCGCGAATCTCGCAGCCGTCTTCCCGCAACGGATCGTCAGCAGCCTTCACCAAGTCAGCAGACGCATCGCTCAACGGCTCTCCACCCAGCACTCGCGTCCAGGTCATCCGCAGCAGCTTGAAGGAGGCAACATGGCTGACCAGCGCTTCGAAACCGGCGTCGTCCGCGATCTCGTTGACGAAACGAAGGCGATCGGCGAGCTCGCACGCTCTGAAGAAGCATTCCATAGCGCGGTTGCGGCGTTTCAGTCCGCGGACCGCCAAGCATTCCAGGCCATTCTGGAGAAACTCAGGCTCACCGATCACTGTCGTTTGGTTTGCGAATGGATTCGATCCAAGCAGTGCGTCCTGTTGTGCTTCAGACTTTGCGGCCCACCGATACTCACCGACAATCCACCGGACCCGAGGGCGCTCGCCGAAGCGATCGCACGCCTGAGCGCGGACGAAGCGGCGATTCGCGAGCTCGCGGCGATCGTCGACAAGGCCGACGCCCAGGCGTTCCAACGATTCGTCGCCGCGTACAAGCTCGAACGGTTCTGCCATCTGTTCTGCCACTGGGTATGCTACGTCCGGTACCAGCTCGTATGCCGCTGGGTGTGCAACCTCGATCTCAAGGAACCACCCAACTTCGCGAGCGAGCTTGTCCTGGCAGCCCGCGCCGTCCGAGGACTCCTGGAGCACAGGACAGCGTTCGACGACGCGCTCGCGGCGTCGTCGGCCGGCGACGCGACCAAGCTCGCCGGAGTGATCGAAGCCGCCGCGCTGGCGCCGTTCTGTCACTACATCTGTCTGTTCTTCTGCAGCTGGCGCTGCGTCTTGATCTGCTTCCGCCTGTGCCGGCAGTTCCCGCTCGTCGAGATCCCGGATCCTCTGAAGGAAGCCCTGGCGTTCGCCCAGGCGCTGCAGCCGTTGGCCGCAAACCCGGCGGCGCTGGAACGACTGAGTCTCGCCGTTGGCGCGGAGGACGATAAGGCGTTTGCGGCGCTCGTCACCGAATTCAAGCTCCATCCGTACTGCATCCAGTTGTGCCACTGGATCTGTTTCGTGCGGTGCCGCAGGTTCTGCATCCGCGTCTGCCCACCGATCTTCAATCATCCGTGGTTCACGCACGTCGGCGATTTCGACATCCTGTCGGATTTCAATCCGGCAACAGGACTGACGAATACGTCGCACGGACACGGCGGACCCGGTTACGGCTTCTTTGGCGGACTCAGCCTGCGCGGATTCTGTCCGAAGTACTCGCCAGCGTTCCCGGGTGCGCCAATGGCGTACCGGTTCCAGCTGGTTCAGGGAGCGGCCACCACCAACATCACCGGTGGCTTCGTCTCTGAGGTTCTCGTGGGTACGCGTTACACGTTCTGGAATGGAAACCCGTTTGCCCTGCAGTCGGTTCGAATCCGAGGGACGGGCGTCACCTCGCCGACGCCGCCGCCTCCGAGCCCGTCACCAACCCCGCCCGTGCATTTCATCGTGCCGGATCCGCAGGGTTGGGTCACCGTCGATCCACAGGCAATCGACGATGGATTCAACGGGTGGTTGATGGGGCTGGCCTCGCAGGTGGCTATTCCCGTGGGTAATCCAGTACCGGCGGGCTTGACTGCAGGATCCCCCGTCGCGGCCGTCGATCAGAAGAACGGCGTCGATGCCGCGATTGTGTTCCAGGCGACGCGTGTCAGCACGATCGCCGCCGTAAACGGCGGAGCGGCGCCTGACTACACGAATCAACTCGCGAAGATCCACATCAACAACTGGGGCCAGGTCATGCTGCTCGACATCCTCCAGTTCCATTCCGGCACCGGCACGCCGTGCTCGCCGCTGTCGACGGATCTGGACATCGAGTACACGACCGACCACGAGCTGATGGCCGCGTGGTCCATCGAAATGATCACTGCGGCGACGGTCGTGCCCGCGCCGACATTCCCGAGCGGCACCGGCCCACGGGGCGGCGCCGGTACCGATCACCACAACACGTCGACCTGGCCGACCTGTTCGTACGCGATCAGGTTGCATGCGAGGCGGGCGCTGACCGACGGACTCAACGACGATGGCGACACGTTCATCGAGAAGACGTTCTGTATCGGCCGCCGCCGTGTGACCCCCTAGTCGGCGCAGAGGAGGCTGGCGCCAGCGTCGCTCTCGAGCGGCCGCTGGCGCCGGCGAGGTGAGCACGTGGTCCGGGGTCTGCCATTGCAGCCGTGATGGCGGCAGCAGTAGCATGTGGGTCCACGTGCCGCTCAGGCGGCAAAGGAGGCGAAGATGAAAGCACTGTTCACGTGTATGGCGGTCGCGATGCTGGCGACCGGGGCGAGCGCTTTGGCTCAGGCGCCCGCTGCGGATGCGGGTGCAAAGGCGCACAGCGCCGCCAAGACGCCGGCAATGTCGGCCACGGGCACCGTCAAGAGCGTCGCGGCCGATTCCGTTGTGGTCACCGACAAAGACGGGAAGGACTGGACGTTCGCGGTCGATACCGCCACCAAGGTGATTGCGAAGGGCGCGTCACACAAGTCGGCGGAAAAGGCTGCCGAACACGAGAAATTGATGATCACCGATATGGTCAAGACGGGCGACAAAGTCAGCGTGAAGTATCACGACATGGACGGCAAGATGCACGCTGCGTCCGTGCGCGTCCTCTAACCGCCGGGATCTCGGGCTCCAGGCGCGGTGCAGGGCCTGCCC
>JBKPMA010000600.1:0-11171 GCA_046731935.1 Acidobacteriota bacterium | reverse complement strand
ATTGCCTTGTGGCGCATCGACGCATTGCCCGTCAGGATCCCGTTGTCGTCTGTGGGAGTGACGCGCTCGGCGGGCGCCAACGATGTATCGGCAACGCTGGTGGATGCGCTCGGCCCGTATCAGGCAGGCCGCTACGCAGATGCGATTCCGGCGCTGCGCGAGCTCGCGGCTGCACATCCCGATATGGCGGATGCCTCGTTATACCTGGGTGTCTCGTGCCTGCTCGCCAATCGCCCGCAAGAGGCCCTGGCGCCGCTCGAGCGCGCACGCCAACGTGCGGAGAGGCCGCGGCTCGCTTCAATCGACTGGTATCTGGCGGCCGCTGAACAGCGCTCCGGCCAGACGTCCGCCTCGCGCGATCGCCTGCGGACGCTGTGCGCCGTCCCGGGCGAGTACCAGCAACGTGCCTGTTCCGCGGAGCGGACGCTGCGTTAACATCGCCACGTGCGATGGCCCCGCGCCTCCGCCTGCGTACTGCTCGCGTCCGGTCTGACCCTCTGGCCACTCGACGAAGCGCCGGCGCTGCCCCGGCAGATCGTCGCCGCCCCGCAGTCCTCTCCTGAGTCCATCGACCATCTCATCGACCGGGCGTTCACGCTGCTGGAATCGGACGCGGCGAGCTCCGAGCGGCTCGTGACGCCGATTCTCGCCCGTTCGGATTTGATGTCGAGTCAGCGGGCGCGTGCTGAGCGTGCGCTCGGTCAGGCACTCATCAACCAGAGCCGGCGCGATCGAGCCGGCGACGCGTTCGCGCGTGCGCTGGATGCCGCGCTGGCCGCCGGCGATCGCGATGAGGCGGGGTGGGCGAGACGATGGGCAGGTGCGGTTCGCTACGGAAACGGTCAGGCAGCGGAAGCGAAGGCATTGTGGGATCTCGCGCTCGAAGATTTCGCGGCGGCTGGCAACGAACGCGGCGCGTTCGAGGTGAACGACGATCTCGCACTCAACGCGAACGGCCTCGATCGCCGTCCGTATTGCGAACGCTGCTTCCAGATCGGACGTGCGCTGCAGGATCCGCTGCTCGAGGCTCGGGCCCGCGCGCGCTGGGCGCACGGCCTGCTCGATGCCGGACTGCCCGGTCCGGCGCTCACGGAAGTCGAACGGGCCGTCGCCGTCATGCAGCCATTCGGCCGCGCCGCCGACCCGTACTACGGCGACGCGCTCGCGATTCTGGGTTGGGCGCTCCGATCGCACGGCGCGTTCGAGAAGGCCGTGCCCGTGCATCGCGAGGCCATCCGGCTTGCGAAAGCACGCGGCGACCTGGATTCACAGGTCTGGAACTACATGGGGCTTGGAGCGTCGCTCTCAGAACTGGGGCGCAACCCAGAAGCTGAGACCGCGATGGCGGCCGGTGTCCGCGCGGCGCAGCGCACCAGGACACCCACGACGATCAGACTCCTGATGGAATCGATGGGGTGGATCGAGTACAGGTCTGGACGCTATCAACGGGCCGTCGATCAACTGGAGGCGGCACGGGCGATGCCCGGTCTCACGACGACGGTGACGCCGCTGATCCACCTGGCGCAGGCGTACCGCGCGCTGCATCGCTTCGATGAGTCCGCCGATCGCGCTGCGCAAGCCGTCGCGCTCGCGCGGCAGCTCGGACTGATCGACAACGAGATCCGCGCGTCCATCGAGGCCGCGTACACGTCCGTTGCACGCGGCCGCATCGACGAGGCGAATGACACGCTCGCACGAGTCGTCGATCGGCTCGAGACGTACCGCGCGAATCTGGCGCCGGTGGATTTCCTGAAGCAGGGGTTCGGCGAACGATTCGGAGACGCGTACGGACTGATGGTGCATCTCTTGATGCAGCGCGGTCAGGCGCGGGATGCCCTGACCGCTGCCGAGCGGGCGCGATCGCGTGCGTTCGGCGATCTGCTGGCGGCCCGCCGCGCCAAGGAGCACGACGACTCCGGCCGGGACCAATGGCTCCTGGGCGAATCGGCAGCATCTGCCGCACCGGACGCCGCGAGGTCCGACAGTCCACAAGCGGCGCCTGCGCTCACTGCCGATCGCCTCGTCGAGCTGGCCGCACGCCTCTCGAGCACGCTGGTCGTCTACTGGACGCACGAAACAGGATGCTACGTATGGGTCGTTTCGCGCGACGGTTCGATAGATGCCGCGCCAATCCCGGCCAGCATCAGCCGCCTGCGGCACGTGGTGCATCAGGCGGTCAATGTCACTCCGGACGTGCAGCTGTTCCAATCGGCTACACCCGCGCCGCCGAGCGCCGCCTCCCGCGAGGCGTACCGGACGCTCTATCGCTTGCTGTGGAAGCCGGTCGCGGCGCGCATCGCTGCCGAACCAGGCATGCGCGTCACGATCGTGCCCCACGGTCCGCTGCTGGCGGTGCCCTTCGCGGCGCTCATCGACGAACGCGGACGCTATCTGATCGAGCGCCACGCGCTGCACTATGCCTCGAGCGGCGCCGTCCTGCTCGAGGCCGGCAGCCAGACCAGCCGGATGCGCGGTCCCACGACGAGGAACCTCCTTGTCGCCGATCCCGCTCCACATCAGGCAGCATCGGCCGGCCAGCTCGCGGCATTGCCCGATGCGCGCCGCGAAGTTCAGTCGATCGCGACATTGCTGCCAGACGGATCGAACGTCCTCATGGGCCGCGGTGCGTCCGAAGCGGCTGTACGCGCGGCATTGCCGGGCGCGCGAGTCGTGCATTTCGCGACGCATGCGCTGGTGACCGACGTCGATCCACTGGACAGCCACCTCGTGCTTGCCGCATCCACCGCCACTCACCCGCAGGCGGATGACGATGGACAACTGACGGCCAGCGAAGTCGCTGGCCTCTCGCTCGACAGCGATCTCGTCGTGCTCGGATCGTGCCGCTCCGCTCGGGGGAAGATCTCGAGCGATGGGATCGCCGGGCTGACACGCGCCTTCATGGCCGCGGGCACGCCGAGCGTGGTCGCGACGCTGTGGGACGTGAACGACAGGCCCATGGCCCGTCTGATGATCCGCTTCTACCAGGAGCTGGCCGCCGGTCACCCGAAGGATCAGGCGCTGCGTACCGCACAAATCGCGCTCATCCGCGATCTGCGCGCCGGAAAAGTCACCGGCACGATCGGTCGAACCGTCGTGACGTACCCAGAGCTTCCCTGGCTGTGGGCGGCGCCCATTCTCGTTGGATTCCCCTGATCGCCAGGGTCCAGACACGCGTTCCACTCCTCCGCGCTGGCGCGTAATCGGGCCAGACATCCTGCTTCAGGATGCGTGCGTCGGGCCAGACCGTTGGCTGGCCGCATCCCGCGGATCGGAGGGTCCATGCCCATTCGTCGACTCGCGCGTGTTCCGCTGACCGCCGGCGTGGTGGTTGCGCTCGCAGCCACGCTGCTCGCGCAGTTTCCGAAGGTCCGCGTTCCGAAGCTGCCAGGGTTGCCAAACGCACCGAGCACGACACCGGCCCAGGCCCGCAAAGCCGCGTATTGCGACGGCATCACCTCGGACGAGATCGAGCAGTTCCTGAAGGCCTTGAATGCCGAGCAGGCTGCGCTCGATCGCCAGCTCGCGGCGGCCAAGGCGAAGAAGGCCGAGGCCGATCAAGCGCAGCAGGCGAGGGGCCAGCGCGTCGTGGCCGACATGATGAAGACTGCCGATTGCAAAGATGCGATCAAGGAAAAGGACCCGCGCACCAGAGAGGCCGAGCGCCTTCAGAAGCTGGCCGATGATGCGAGTGCGCGCGGTGACGACACGAAGGCCGACGAGTATCAAAAGCAGGCGAGCGCTCTCAGCGACGGGATCGACATCGACGCCGACAGATCATGCGGCGGCAAGGGCTCGTCGCTCTATGCCGATTGCAAGGCGAAGTTCATCACCGCTGATCCGCGGACGGCCGAAGCAGACCGGCTGCGGCGGCAGGCTGCGGAAGCGGCCAAGCACGGCGACAAGAAGACCAGCGATCCGCTCACCGCACAGGCCGCGCAGCTCATTGCGATGCGCGACGTCGACGCGCATGGACAGTGTCTACCGCAAATGGTGTCCGCACAGCTGGGAGCCGGCGCCGAAGAGGAACAACGCGCGAGCGATGCCGCATCCAGTGACATCGGCAGCGCGTCGTCCAAAGCCGAAAAGGAAGCGGCCGAGAAGAATGGCTTCACCGAGGACGAGTACGCACGATTGAAGGAGTGCATCCAGGGCCGCCTGACGATGCCAGGCGGCCCGCCGATGGACGACACGTCGGCGAAGGCCATTGACGCGCACAAGGCCGAACTGAAGAAAGCGCTCAAGCTGTAATGAGATTCATCGCGTGCGCCGCCGCACTCGCGCTCGTGGGCGTGTCGGCGCCGGACTCTCGCTCGCACAATCTCCGCGTTCCCGATGTTGGGTGGCGGGAATCGAGCGCAGGAGTCGAGCGGGCAGTGTTCGACGTCTCCGGAGGCGGGGAAGGCTGGCGCACACGAGTCATCGCCGTGCGGCTCGATCCCTCTCGAGTACGGTTCCGCCTTCGCGCCCGTCTGCGGGATCTGACACCCGCGTGGGACGTCGAACGTGCGCCCGCCGGAGCCGTCGTGGCGGTGAACGCGGGACAGTTCTCTGTCTACGCGCCCTGGGGCTGGCTGGTGATGGACGGCAAGGAGGTGCGTTCGCCCGGGCGTGGTCCGTTGGCGGCGGCTCTTGCGTGGGACCGCGCCGGCCGCGTCCGATGGATCGACGATCTCGGCGACACCCGGATGGACGGCGGCATCGTCGAGGCGATCCAGTCCTATCCCACGCTCATCGATGCGGACGGTCAGGTCCCATCCGCAATTCGACGCCCGGGACACGGCGTGGACGTCGAGCATCGGGATGGCCGTCTGGCGATTGGCACGACCGGCGACGGCCGCGTGCTCATCGCCTTGACGCGATTCAACGGCCTCGGAGCGCTGAGCCCTGACGTGCCGTTCGGTCTCAGTCTCGAGGAGATGGCGAACGTGATGAGGGCGCTCGGCTGCCGGCGTGCGGTCTCGCTCGACGGCGGAATCTCCGCGCAGTTACTCGTGCGCGAAAGCGGGCGCACGCTCGTATGGCGCGGTTGGCGGCCGGTGCCGCTTGGCCTGGTGGCGGAACCTTTCCAGAGCGACCGATCGCCGGACGAGCCTCCGGGTGCTTCGCATACCGTCAGTGAACGATGACGACCTTGTCGCCCGAACCCTGGCGAAAGACGACGAGGCGATCGCGGGTGACGTCGTTCCATCGCTCCGCTGATCCATCCGGCCATTGCACGACGACCGTGAGCGGCTGCTCGTCCAAACCCAGGCCGAAGTGCGCACGGATGTCATTCGCGCTCAAGTAACTCGAGTCGGTGTGGACCCGCCGCCACAGCGGCTCGAGACCCTTTCGTAGCACACCCACGCGCGCACCGATTCCGAATCGATTGCCGTTGGCATTATCCAGACGGACGTCCAGCCAGTGGGACGCGCCGGCCACCTCGTTGTGGAGCAGGCGAACCGGTCCGTTGTTGTTCGTCAGCAGGATATCTGGCCGGCCGTCGTTGTCGACATCGCCGACAGCGACGCCGCGTCCAACGGCGAGATCCCGGAACGCCGGACCGGCGAGGTCGCTGGTTTCACGGAACGGCCGTCCGGCGTCCTCGCCGTGGAACAGTTGATTGCGCTGCGCGTACGGATACGGCGCGCCGCGCTGCGACTCGACGATGGTGACCGCGCCGTTCGCGATGACGAGGTCGAGCCGCCCGTCGTTGTCGTAGTCGATCCACTGCGTGCCGAATCCCGTGAAGCCGAATGTAGGCGCCGTCACGCCAAACGCAGCCGACACATCGTCGAACACGCCCTTCGTCCCCTTGAAGAGTGTCGCGCCTTCGCGCGTGAGATTGGTGACGAGGACCATCCACGTGTGCTGCCCATCGACTTCTTCGGCGGTGACGCCCATGCCGGCCTTCGTGCGTCCGTCGGCGTTGTAGGCCACGCCTGCTTCGAGCGCGGATTC
This sequence comes from Acidobacteriota bacterium, assembly GCA_046731935.1. GTDB lineage: Bacteria > Acidobacteriota > Vicinamibacteria > Vicinamibacterales > JAENWD01 > CAVUPP01. Next base: position 5,231 of record JBKPMA010000600.1, on the reverse strand, counting down.
CTTGAACGCACCGTGTCCCTGATTGACCCACAGACGATTGGCGGCCGTATCGTTCGCCACATAGACGTCAGGACGACCGTCGCCCGTGACGTCGGCGACGACCATGCCAAGCGCCGGGCCGAACGAGGCCCCGATACCCGACGCGGCAGTGACATCCGCGAACGCGCCGTGCCCTTCGTTGTGAAACAGTCGCGACGGGACGGCGCGATAGGCCATCGGTGTGCAGTAGTCGGGCTCGCCGGTCGGCGCGACGCAACGCTTGTTGCTCTGCGGCGTGAAGTCCACATAGTTGCCGACGAACAGGTCGAGCAGCCCATCGGCGTCGTAATCGAAGAATGACGCGCTCGTGCTCCAGCGCTCGTCGTCGACACCCGCACCTCGCGTGACGTCGGTGAACGTGCCGTTGCCGTTGTTGTGATAGAGCACGTTGTGGCCGACGTTGGTTACATACAGATCGAGGAACCCATCGTTGTCGTAGTCGCCCGTCGCCACGCCCATGCCGACACCGATGTGGCCGACGCCGGCTTTGTCCGTGACGTCCACAAAACGCAGCGCTCCCGTCTCGGCGAGCATGTTCCTGAACAGGCGATTCCCTGGTTTCGTTCCGGATGGTACGGGCACGCGCAGCGGCTTCCCGGTGTCGAGCGGGCTGCCCTGTATGAGGTACGCGTCGAGATCGCCGTCGTTGTCGTAGTCGAGCAGCGCGGCTCCCGATCCCATGATCTCTGGCATCAAATATTCGCCGCCTGCTCCGCTGACATGGCGGAAATCGAGGCCGCTCTCCGCCGCGATGTCGCGAAAGAGTGGGCGCGGTGTCGTCGACAGGCCGATGTCGAGCGCGAGGAGGACCGACGCGATGAGGGCGAGTCGCATTTATTGGGGACTCGCGGATCCGGCTTGTTCCAACGTCCGCAAATCCTTATCGATGGCCGTGACGAGGTCGGCCTGATTGCGCGCGGCCGCCTGATCTCTGGCGGTGCGGAGATATTTCAGCGCCTCCGCCGGACGGCCGGCGCGTGCGTACGTTGCGCCGAGTGCGTAGAGATAGCGCGGAGTGCCGGTGTCTTCAGGCACGAGTGTCTGCTGCAAATGCTGGATGGCTTCGTCGTAACGACCCTCGTTGGCAGCCATGCGGCCCAACTGAAAGTGCGCCAATCGATCCGTCGGGCGTTCTGCCAACGCAGCCGTGAACTCCTGGATGGCCTCGGTGATCGCTCCGCGATTTCCGTAGATCGCGCCAAGGTGGCTGTGCGCCTCGGCATAGTGCGGATTGAGACGCAAGGTCTCTTTGAACGCTGCCGTCGCGGCGAGATCGTCCTTCTGCTTCAAGAGCAGGATGCCGTAGTTGTAATGGAGTTCGGCCTGGGTCGGATCGAGCGCGAGGCCGGCGTTGTAATGTTCGGTCGCCTCCTGGTATCGGCCGACCCTGCCATAGAGGGCGATCAGATTGACATGTGCCTGCACGGCGCTGGGATCCACGCGCAGCGCGGCCTCCTCCTCGGCGATCGCGTCATCGATCCTGCCGGCGCGTTCGAGATCGGCGGCCCGGCGCAGATGCGCCGCCGATCCGAGGTTCAGCATCGCGACCTCGCGGCGCAGGGGATCGTCCTGCGGCGGCACCGCCGTCTTGTCCTGCTCGTACAGCCGCAACTGCTGCTGCGCATCGGCGTCACGACCGAGCTTGCGGAATGCGGTCGCCAAGGCGTAATGCGCAGGTCCATAACTGGGAAACAGCTCGCATGCCTTCTGGTAGGACGCGGTCGCGCTCTGCCAGTCGCCTCTCGCTGCCGCGACGCGTCCGAGGCCGTAGTGCACATCCGCGCGATCCGGCTGAGTCTGCGCAATCAGGCGATACGCGGCTCCAGCATCGTCGAGCTCGCCGATCGTCATCAGACTCTCGGCGCGGCGGAGCTTCGCGAATGTGTCATTGGCATTCACGCGCAGCGCCTCCGCGAGTGTCAGCACGGCGTCCTGGTGGTGGCCCTGCGCGGCCTGCACCCATCCGAGCAGATAAAGCCACCGAAAGGAACGTGGATCCAGACGATGAGCGCGCTGGTAGCAGAGCGCTGCAGCGTCGTACTGCTCGTACGCGTCGAACACCATTCCGAGCGCGCCATTTGCGGCACCGTCTTCGGCGTGCGTGCGGGCGTTGTCGTACGCCTGCTGCACCTGCTGTTGCACAGCCGGCAAGTAGCCTGTCAGGTCGAGGCGGGGGAGAGCGGGAAGCGTCTCAGCGGCAACCGCACCTTGCGCAGCCGCACTCGCCGACACCAACGCCGCATCCATGGAAATCGCCAGCGCCACGGCGCCGGCCGCAAGGCTCAGTCGCAATCCGCTCTGCACGATGCTACGGGTATACTCGGCCCTGACGCGTAACGACAGCAAGTCCATTCTGAACGGAGCGCGCTATGAGCGTGTCGGACAGTCAGGACCGTCTCGATCGGACCGGAGTCAGCCCGCTCGCGGGCAAGCCACCCGATCCCTCGATGCTGACGAATATTCCGCGTCTGGTGTCGGCTTATTACACGGAGCGGCCCGACCCGTCGATCCGGGAACACCGAGTTAGCTTCGGCACGTCAGGCCACCGCGGCTCGTCGCTCACCTCCAGCTTCAACGAATGGCACGTACTCGCGATCGCCCAAGCGATCTGCGAATACCGTCAATCGAAGCGCATTGACGGCCCGCTCTTCATCGGCATCGACACCCACGCGCTCTCGGAGCCCGCACTTCGAAGCGCCGTCGAGGTGTTTGCGGCCAACGGGGTCGCCGTCCATCTCGCGGTGAACGACGACTACACGCCAACCCCCGCCGTCTCGCACGCGATCCTCACCTATAACAAAGGACGCACACTCGGCCTCGCTGATGGCGTCGTCATCACGCCGTCGCACAATCCGCCTGACGATGGCGGGTTCAAGTACAACCCGCCACACGGCGGACCTGCGGGCGCCGACATCACGGCATTCGTCGAACGCAGGGCGAACGAGTTCCTCGAGAATGGCCTCAGCTCTGTGAAGCGGATCCCGTACGAACGGGCGCTCCACGCCTCGACCACGTACCGGCACGACTACCTGCGCGCGTACGTGAACGACCTTGGCGCCGTATTGGATCTCGACACCGTACGGAGCGCGGGTCTCAAGCTGGCGGTCGATCCGCTCGGCGGGGCGGGCGTCCGGTACTGGGGCGTGATCGCCGAGCAGTACGGCCTGAATCTGACCGTCACCAACGAGCACGTCGATCCGACGTTCCGTTTCATGGACGTGGATTGGGACGGACGGATCCGCATGGATCCGTCGTCTGTATACGCGATGCAGTCGCTCGTCGGTCTCAAGGATCGTTTCGACGTCGCGTTCGCCTGTGACACCGACCACGACCGGCATGGCGTCGTCACGAAGAGCGTGGGCCTGCTCCCCGCAAATCACTATCTGACCACCTGCGTGCACTATCTGTTCTCGAACCGTCCGGGATGGACGGCCGAGTGTGCTGTAGGCAAGACCGTCGTGTCGAGCAGCCTGATCGATCGCGTGGCCGCAAAGCTCGGGCGACGGACCCACGAAGTGCCGGTCGGTTTCAAGTGGTTCGTGGATGGATTGTGTGCGGGATGGCTCGGATTCGTCGGCGAGGAAAGTGCCGGCGCGTCGCTCTTGCGGCGCGACGGCTCCGTCTGGACTACCGACAAGGACGGGATCGCGGCCGCGTTGCTCGCGGCTGAAATGACCGCGAAGACCGGGCGCGATCCCGGTGAGTTGTATGCGGCCCTCACTCGCGAATCCGGCAATCCCGTGTACGAGCGCATCGATGCTCCCGCAACGCGCGAGCAGAAAGCCGGCCTCGCTGCACTCGCGGCTGGCGACTTCACCGGTCAGCTGGCGGGCGAGCCCGTCCAGCAGGTGTTGACGAGTGCGCCGGGCGACGGAAACCGAATCGGCGGTGTGAAAGTGGCCGCCGAGCACGGATGGTTCGCGGCGCGGCCCTCGGGGACCGAAGACTTGTACAAGCTCTACGCGGAAAGCTTCACCGGCGCGGACCATCTCCGCCTGATCCAGCACGACGCGCAACGAATGGTCGCGGCGGCGCTGGCACGCGAGCGCGTGTAACGGGCGAGAACGACTCCGGCGGCACACACCGCCGGAGTCCATCGGTCCCGTCTACTGCAGCACCGTCAACTGATTGTTCACGCGCGTGACGCCGGTGACCGCACTGGCCAGGGACTCGGCACGTGTCTTCGCCTCGAGCGACGTGACGGATCCCTTCAGCGTCACGACGCTGTCGGTCGTGTCCACGTCGATTGCGGCTTCCTTGAGCAACGGCTCGTTGGCGAAGCTCGCCTTGACCTTACCCGTCAACGACGCGTCGCCGGCTTTGGCTCCTGCCTTTCCAACGGCTTCGGACGTCTTGCCGGCGGCCTTGCTGACTCCTTCCGCCGTCTTGTTCGCGCCCTTCACTGCCGCCTTCTCGGTCTTCTCGGCGGCGGTCTTCGTGGCGTCTACCGCCTTGTCGACACCGGCCTTGGTCTTCTCCGCGGCCGCGTCCGTCTTCGATTTGTCGGCGTTCGGATTCACCTTGATCTGATTGTCCACCTCCGTCACACCGGAGACGTGTGCCAATTGACCCGCGCGGCTCTTCTCGGTCGCCGTCCGGACTGTCCCGGTGAGCGTGACGTGCCCGCCCTTCGCTTCTACGTCGATATCGCGCGGCGCCAGCATCGAGTCCTTTTTCAGAATCGACTCGATCTGATCTTCGAGGGCATCGTCTCGATCCTCTGTCGATTGCGACGAGGCGGGTTGAGCGCCCATCGCTCGCGCGTGCGAAGGCACTGCGGCCAGTACGCCCGTCATTCCGAACACCACCAGAAGTGCACGTCCACCCTTCATTTCACTCTCCCACTTTCAAGGCGAGCCGTCCCTGGCCTGCCTGTGTTTCGTCCCTGCTGAGTTCCGTTCCATGGGTTTTAGGTAGCAAGGGTTGAGCCAGACTACGCCTGTGCGCCTGCGGACTCGAACGACCGAGTTGGCGGTAGACTTGGCGTTCGCACCGTCCAGCTCGAGTGCTTTTCGCCATGTCGAACCCATTCCGGCCCGTCATCGCTGTGCTCGTGACGGCCTCCGCGCTCGGAGCATCGTTGGCAGGATCGGGCGCGCTCCCCCTCACGGCGCTGTCGGAATTGCCGATCGCTGGCGGCCTTGAAGGCGCGCGAACTGTAGTTGCTGACCGGGCGTCCGCCGATCGTGCAC
>JBKPMA010000599.1:0-4383 GCA_046731935.1 Acidobacteriota bacterium | reverse complement strand
AGGCCGCGGCACGGGCACTCCCGGTGCGCGCCGGGCACGGATCTACATCGAACACGCCTTGGAACAGGCCGGCGTCAAACCGCTCGGCGCACAGTACGAAAAGCCGTTCTCATTCGTTCATCGCAGCCTGAAAGGGCTGCTGACGCCTGGACGCGCATCTGAAACGGCATACCCGGACGCTGCGAACATCGCCGGGCTCGTTTCGGCACGCGACGGATCGCGCCGCTGGATCGTCGTCTCTGCGCACTACGATCATCTGGGCATCCGTGACGGGGTCGTGTATCCGGGCGCCGACGACAATGCGTCTGGCGTCGCGGCCATGCTGGCGCTCGGACGCATCGTCTCGGCCGCACCGCTGCGGCATCCAGTGGTCTTCGTTGCATTCGACGCCGAAGAGCTCGGCCTCGAAGGGGCGAAGCAGTTCGTGAAAGACGAGCACTTGACGCGCGCCCGTGTCGCAATCGATGTGAATCTCGATATGGTCTCTCGAAACGATCGGCGAGAGATTTTCGCGACCGGCACGGCGCCCGAACCCTGGCTGCGTCCGATTCTCGATGAGGTGCAGCGGCGGTCGGCGGTCACGATCCTGTTTGGCCACGATCGCTCGATCACGAGACGCGGGCTCGGTGAAGACTGGACGCAGCAGTCCGATCAGGGCGCGTTCGTTGACGCGGGTATCGAGTACCTCTACTTCGGCGTCGAGGATCACGAGGACTATCACAAGCCGACTGACACGGCCGACAAGGTGAACGCTGCGTTCTTCGGCGACGTGGTCGACATGATCGCCGATGCGCTGATCACTCTTGATGCGCGGATCGAGTAGTTCAGGCAGGGTGCAGGCCCGACGAGTGGGACGACCACGCCTCCACATCCTTTCGAGGCTACGCTGCTTGCGCGGATCGCGTGGCGGCGGACGGTGAACCGAGGAGAGCCGCGGCGAACAGCACGTAGCTGATCCAGACCGCGTCCGCGATGAGGAGGTGGACGATCTGCATCCACACGGGCGCGAGCAGCAGCACGTTCAGGAACCCCGCCGCGATCTGGACGGCTGCGAGCAACATCACGAGCCTGGCCTCCCGACATGCGGGGTCGGTACGGCCCGAGCTGCGCGAGGCGGCGGCGATGAGGGCCAGTGCCGTAGTGATCGCGAGCGCGGGGTGCAGCACGCGCAGGCGGATGAGCAGGTGCGACGTTGCCGACAGATCAGCCGAGAGCGCCTGCCCGAGTGAGCCCGACGGGAACAGCGTGTCGCCGAGCGCCGCTACGGCGCCGCTCACACCAGTCAGCAGGAGCCCGGCGAACCCGAGCGCGATGAGCGCGTCGCCAAGCCGGCGCGCGCGCGGCACGATAGGCGCCCCGCCAGAAAGCCAGTGGGCAGTGAGCGTGAGGCTCGCCAGCAGGATGAACGTGTTGGTGAGATGCGCCGCCATGAACATGGCGCGTGCCATCGAGGCATTGTCGGCAACCAGCCTGAAGAGCACGAGCCCGGCTCCGACGGCCGCTTCGCTCAGGATGAAGACGACCGAGCAGGCGGCTGCAGTACGCACTGGATGTGGTGCGCGAACGGATCGCCACGTCCAGACCAGCAGGATGACGACTGAAATCAGTGCGAGCCCGCTCGTGAGCCGATGGGAGAACTCCACGAGCGTCGTGATGCTGGCGCCGCGCGGCACGACCACGCCATTGCAGAGCGGCCAATGCGCGCCGCAGCCGGCGCCGGAGCCAGACGCGCGCACGTACGCCCCCCAGAGGATGACGGCGACGTTCCAGGCGAGGACCGCCCAGGCATAGCGGGCGAGGCGCGAGGACACGGAGCGATCTTACTTTAGGCTCCGGGCGTCAGGCTCCCGGCTTCAGGCCGGGACAATTGCCGGCAACCGCTCCCGCCTAATTCGTCGTGAGCGCCAGCAGCGCCAGATACGCATCTCGCGCTGAGGCGAACGCCGCTTCGAGCTGACGACGTGTCGCCGGATCCGTACCCGGATGTGTATCTGGATGCAGTCGCCGCGCCGCCCGGCGGTACGCCCGTTTCAGCGCCGCCCGATCGAACGATGAATCCAGGCGCTCTCTGGCGGCTGAGGCCAGGACCTCGAGCGCCGCCTGCTGTTCCGTGGTGAGCGCCCGCAGCCGCGCCGAAAACCCTTCCCGACAAGAAAACCCGTCGAGACGGGGAGAATCGTCCCAGCAGCGGACAGCAGCGGACCAGTCTGACAGGATGGCTGCAGGCCAGAGAGAGGACGTCGCGATGCCTGCCGGGCGCGAGTAAGGAAGAGGCTCTACGTGAAGATGGCGGTCCAGAACATCCGCAAACGTGGGCGTCCCGGCCATGGTGTCACAATCGGCAATCGGAAGTTCGGCTTGAACACGCCGGGCCCGACTAGTCCGTAGACCGTAGACCGTAGACCGTACACCGAAGACCGTACGACCGAAGTCCGTGAGCCCCAGCTACAATGACCGGCATGCGGCAGGCCGTGCGCATCGATGGCCGTCACGTCAGCTATCTGGAGTCGGGAGTGCCGGACGGCCGCGTCCTGCTGTTGTTGCACGCGTTCCCGTTGTCCGCTGACATGTACCGCGCGCAGCTCGAGAGCGTGCCATCCGGATGGCGACTCATTGCACCTGACCTGCCCGGCCTCGGTCTCTCGGAAGACGGTGGCGAGACGCCTACGCTCGACGACTATGCGACGACCATCCTCCAGTTGCTCGATCGGCTGGCGCTGCCATCCGCGGCAATCGGAGGCGTTTCGCTCGGTGGATATGTCGCGATGGCCATGGCTCGCCTGGCGCCCCGGCGTGTGGCTCGCCTCGTACTGGCGGACACCAAGGCGCCTGCCGACGACGAACGCGCCAGGCAGGGCCGCGATCAGATGATTGCGCGACTCGACGATCAAGGCATCGAGGCGGTGGCCGACGTGATGGTTCCGAGGCTGCTCGGCGCCACCACGCAGCGCGAACGGCCCGACGTCGTCCAGCAGGTGCGCTCGCTGATTCTCGACAACCAGCCAGAGGGTGTGGAGCGGGCGATTCTACGGTTGCGCGACCGCCCGGATGCGACGGCCGGACTCGCGGCGATCAGCGTGCCGACGCTCGTACTCGTCGGCGACGAAGACGAGGTGACACCACCGGCCGAAGCGCAGCGGCTGGCGGCGGCAATCGCCGGCGCACGCCTCGAGCGAATCGCGTTTGCCGGACACCTCGCGTGCCTCGAGCAGCCGCAGGCGTTCAATCGTGCGCTCTGGACGTTTCTCGACAGCCACGCCTGACCGGCACTTCACCGACCGCACTTATGAACCTCGAGCTGACAGGAAAAGTTGCAATTGTGACCGGATCCAGCCGTGGACTCGGTCTCGCCAGCGCACGCGCGCTCGTCGCCGAAGGATGTCGCGTGACGATGTGCGCGCGCGGGAAAGACGCGCTCGAAGCGGCAGCCCGTGAACTGCGCGCTGCGGGTGGGCATGAGGACGGAATTCTCTCTGTCGCTGCCGATCTGGCAACCGCGGAGGGCGTGCAGTCCGTCGTCGATCAGACGATCGCGACGTTCGGCGGGGTGGACGTGCTCGTCAACAACACCGGGCTGGCGCGCGGAGCTGGACTGCTCGAGACGAGCGATGCCGAGTGGCAGGAAGCGTTCGACCAGACGCTGTCGCCAGCCATTCGAGCGTCGCGTCTCGTCGTGCCCGCGATGCGGGCGCGCGGCGGCGGCGTCATCATCATGATCGCCTCGATCTACGGGCGCGAGAGCGGCGGCAGGATGACGTACAACGCGGTGAAGGCTGCAGAGATCGGGCTCGCGAAGTCGATGGCGCAGCAGCTCGCCAAAGACAACATCCGCGTGCTCTCTGTCGCGCCCGGGTCTATCTCCTTCCCAGGCGGCTCATGGTGGAAACGGCAGCAGGCGGATCCTGAAGGCATCGCGGAGTTCGTCGCGCGCGAGCTGCCGTTCGGCCGTTTCGGACGCCCTGAAGAAGTCGGTTCGGTCGTGGCATTCCTCGCATCGCCCCGTGCGAGCTGGATCAGCGGATCGACCATCGTCGTCGACGGCTGCCAATCGCGGAGCAACATCTGAGTGAGCGTTGACGCGATCTCGCACAGCGTCCAATCACTCGCGGATGCGTTGTTCCTGCCATGGCTGGTCGTGCTGCTCTTCGGCAGTGGCATCTTCCTCACGATCCGCCTTCGATTCGTGCAGGTCAGAAAGGCACGCGCCGCGCTGTCGTCGTTCGTGGCCAGACAGGACGGCAGTGCCGGCGGCATCCTGACGCCCTTTCAGGCGTTCATGACGGCGCTCGCTGCGACGATCGGAACCGGCAACATCGCGGGAGTCGCGGCGGGCATCGTCTCCGGCGGTCCTGGCGCGCTGTTCTGGATCTGGTGCTACGGCTT
>JBKPMA010000598.1:0-9836 GCA_046731935.1 Acidobacteriota bacterium | reverse complement strand
CGCCAGCTCAGGTTGCGCCACCTGCCGCGCAGACCGACGTAACGGCGCGAATCGTCGCAGCCGCGCAGGCGCTCCTCGCGACGCTCAATCAGGCCGATCGCACAAAAGTGCAGTTTCCGTTCGACGGACCGCAGAAAAGCGGGTGGTCGAACTTTCCTACGGGCATCTTCAAACGCGCGGGCCTGCGGCTCGGTGACTTGACGCCGCCGCAGCGCACCGCCGCAATGTCGCTCCTGTCGACGGCGCTCAGCCCGGAAGGGTACCGGAAGATCGTCGAGATCATGCAGGGCGACGAGGTGCTTCGGAAGAACGACACCGGCCCTGGCCCTGGTGGTCCACCACCGGGCGGGCCGCCACCGCGAGCACATGGTGACGCACCTGGGGGGCCGGGACTCACGCCCGGCGGGCCGCCGCGTGTCGCGTTCGGCGAGGACGAGTACTACCTGGCCCTGATCGGACCACCGTCGACGACGGCGCCCTGGATGATCCAGTTCGGGGGGCACCACCTCGCGATCAACCTGACGCTCGCGGGCACCGAGGCGACCCTCGCGCCGAGTCTCACTGGTGCCCAGCCGGCCCGGTTCACCATCGAGGGACGCACCATGCGGCCGCTTGGCAGCGAGAACGACAAGGCCTTCGATCTGATCAACGCGCTCGACGAAGGGCAGCGCAAGCAGGCCATCCTCGCCTATACGGTCTCTGACCTCGTTCTCGGACCTGGTCAGGACGGACGCACGATTCAGCCCGAAGGCGTCCGGGGCTCAGCACTCACGCCAGCACAGCAGACGATGCTGCTCGATCTGGTGCGTGAGTGGGCCGGCATCATGAACAGCGCGTTTGCCGAACCCCGCATGGCGGAGATACGAGCGCATCTAGCGGAGACGTATTTCGCATGGAGCGGACAGACGACGAATGGATCGATGGCGTACTTCCGTGTGCAGGGACCGACGCTCGTCATCGAATACGCGCCGCAGCGCAGCATCGATCACATCCACACGATCTACCGCGATCCGACCAACGACTACGGGAAGAGATATGGGTCGCGGTGATCGGATCGACTTTCCACTGGGAGTCTTCAACGCCCGGGGTATCGCCAGCCTCGCACTGGTTGGTGTGCTGTTGGGCGCTTCGATAGAGGCGCACCGGCTCGACGAGTACCTGCAGGCGGCGCGCGTGGACCTCGATCTGACGCGCGTGGAAGTGCGTCTCGCGCTGACGCCTGGCGTCGACGTGGCCGATGCGATCGTTCGCGAGATCGACGTCGATCGTGATGGCATGCTGTCGCAGCGCGAACGTGTGGCATATGTCAGCCGTGTCCTCGGTGACGTGCACGTGGACGTCGACGGCCGCGGAGTGCAGCTGCATTCGACCTCCGCCCAGTTTCCAGCCGCCGCCGACCTGCGAGGGGGCGAGGGGACGATCACGATCCGGGCGGACGCCGGGATCCCACCGCTCCGGCCCGGCGCGCACCGCGTCTACGTCAGGAACGCTTATCACGCCGAAATCGGCGCGTATCTCTCGAATGCTTTGGTGCCTCGAACGAAGCAGATCGCGGTCACGGCGCAGCAGCGGAATGCGAGCCAGAGCGAACTCTCGATCGACTACGTCGTCGGTTCCGCTCAGTGACGCGCGTTATTCGGCGATGGTCGTTAGAAGTCCAGCCGTGCCCCCAGCCCTAGTCGGTACGTGACACTTGACGGCTGTCCCAATGGCGCATCGTCGAACGCCTGTCAACGCACAAGGCCCAATCCTGTGCGCTTGCCGTTATGTCTTTTGCGCGATTTGAATCAGGTTGCCGCACGTGTCTTCGAGCACAGCGGTCGTTACAGGCCCCATCCCCACCGGTGGCTGCGTGAACACGACGCCCGCGCCGCGCAAACGCTCGTACTCCGCCTGCACATCGTCCACGGCAAATGAGGTGAACGGGATGACGTCCTCGACGAGGGCGCGTTTGAACGGGCCGACCGCAGGATGGCCGTCGGGCTCGAGCAGCAGCTCCGGACCATCCGGGGCCGCCGGCGACACCACCGTGAGCCATCGCAGCCCGTCACCCAGTGGAATTTCTGTCTTCTTCACGAAGCCGAGCCGCTCCGTGTAAAACGCGAGTGCCCTGTCCTGGTCGTCGACGAACACGCTGGTGACAACGATCCTCATGATGTCTCCTTACGGCGAGGCTTGAGCCACCGCTGGGAAATGGTTTTGAGCGGTGCCGCGTGCAGGTAGTGCAGCTTGTACTTCCCCTGGCGCATCGTCGTCACGAGCCCGGCAGACTCGAGGACGTCGAGGTGCTGCGAGATCGCCTGCCGCGTGAGACCGATGCCGTGCTTCATCGCCAGGCGCGAACAGAGCTCGAATAGCGTCTGCCCGTCGCGATCGACCAATTCGTCGAGGATGGCGCGCCGCGCCGGTACCGCAATCGCCTCGAAGATATCGCTCACGCGGGATGATAGGCAAGTCGTGACTTGCCTGTCAAGCCGGTGCAGTAGCACACTCGGGCCGAATTGAACTATCCTTTTCCCCACACCGTCTAAGGGGAGCGACATGCCACTCGTCCAGGGAACGCTCGACCTGCTCGTGCTGGGAACCCTCGCCTCCGGTTCTCTCCACGGCTACGGCATCGCGACGGAGGTCAAGGAGCGATCCGGCGGTGAGCTGGTCGTAGAGGATGCGGCCCTGTACCAGGCGCTCCATCGTCTCGACCGCCAGGGGCTCGTGCAGGCTGAATGGCGTCCGTCCGAGAACAACCGGCGCGCGCGCTACTACACGCTCACATCAGCGGGCCGTAAACGCCTGCGCGAGGAAACAGCCAGCTTCCGCCGCTACGCGCGCGCGGTCGAGGCTGTCATCGCCGGCGCCTGAGGACGTGCGCCGATGTCATTCCGGGATCATCGCCGCCGGCCGTTCTGGCACCTGCGCCGGGGACCCGCCCTGGTCGTGTCTGAGATCGACGAGGAACTGAGCGTTCACATCGAGCTCCGGACGGAAGAACTGATTGCACGCGGGCTCCCGCCCGACGCCGCGCGTCGTGAAGCGATCCGGCAGTTCGGCGATCTGCAGCGTACGCGTGCGTACTGCCGAGAACAGGACCTAGCGAAGGAGCAGCTCATGCATCGCCGTTTGATGCTCGACGAAGTCGCCCAGGACCTCCGCATCGGATGGCGCGGGCTCCGCCGCGCCTGGCTGCTCACGCTCACGATTGTCGCGACGGTTGGCTTGGGCATCGGCGCAACGACCGTGATCTTCGCCGCGGTCAACGCCGCGCTGCTGCGGCCGCTGCCGTTTGCCGATCCGGATCGGCTCGTCCGCATCTACACCGACGCACCGCCCTACCAGTTCCCGTTCTCCGTGGCTGACTATCAGGCACTCGAGGCGCAGCAGACTCGATTCGAACGCGTCGCCGGATACCAAAGCCGGGCGATGGCGTTCAGTGACGGCAAGGTGGCCGAACGCCTGAACGGGCGCATCGTCTCCTGGACCTATTTCGGCCTGCTCGGCATCACGCCTTCCCTCGGCCGAGACTTCACCGCGGCAGACGGCCGCCCCGGCAGTCCGCAGACCGTGATCGTCACTCGTAACTTCTGGCAGCAGCGGCTCGGAGGACGATTGGATGCACTCGGGCAACCCGTCCGGCTCGACGGTGTCGAGTACACCCTGATCGGGGTTTTGCCGCCGACCAACGGCCCCTTCGAACGCGGCCAGCACTTCTTCGTCGCGGCGCAGTGGCCGCCGCCGCCGCGCAAAGGTCCCTTCTTCATCACCGCGCTTGGCCGGCTGCGGCACGCGCGGGGCGATGCCGACGACCGTGCGGCTGCCCTTGCTGAACTGCGAGGGATCAACAAGCGGCTGTTCGACGTGTGGAAATCTTCGTATCAGGACCAGCGTGCGACGTGGGGCATGATGGATCTCAAGACGTGGGCGGCGGGCGATCTGCAGACGGTGGGCGCCCTGGCACTCGCCGCCGTCGGGTTGGTGTGGCTGATCGCGTGCACCAACGCGTCGAACCTCCTCATCGCGCGCATCAGCAGCCGCAAGCAGGAGCTCGGCGTTCGGACGGCGCTCGGCGCCTCTCGCGGACGCATCGTCCGCTATCTGTTGGCGGAAAGCGCGTTGCTCGCCTTCGGTGCGGCCGCTGTCGGACTCGCGCTCGCGTGGGCCGGCATGGGTCTGCTGCGCGAGTTTGCCAGCGAGTACATCCCTCGATCGCAAGAGATCGCGCTCGACGGCGCGACCGGCTGGCTGTTGCTGGGCCTCACGGTGGCGAGCGCGCTTCTGTTCGGACTGATCCCGGCGCTGCATGGAACGGGTGGTCCCGTGGACGAGGCGCTTCGTGCGTGGGGCCGATCGTCAACCGGTACGGTGTCGGTCCGGCGCCTCCGCCGCATGCTCGTTGGATCGCAGTTCGCGATCACGACACCGCTCCTCATCATTGCCGGCCTACTGCTGGTCAGTCTGCATCAGCTCGCGCGCGTCGACATCGGTATCGACACACGCAATCTGATCGCGGGCTCGATCATCGTCCCGAAGTCGACGTATGCCGAACCGGGGCGCGTCATCGCGTACTGGGATCAGCTGCAAACGCGCGCGGAAGCGCTGCCGGGAGTGACAGCGGTCGCGTTCAGCGATGGGCTGCCGCCGAGCAGCGTCGACGACTTCAACAACTTCGATCTCGAGGACTTTCCGACGCCGCCTGGACAGTCTCAACCGGTGACGCCCTGGATCGGCGTCTCACCGGAGTATTTCAAACTGATGCGGCTGCCGCTGCTGCAGGGCCGCCTGTTCGACAACGAGGACGGGAACAAACCCTCGCTCGAAAGCATCGTGGTTGACGAGGCCTGGGCCAGGCGGTTCTTCCCGAACACATCGGCGCTCGGCAAGCGGCTCAAGGAGGGCGGCTGCACCAGTTGTCCATGGACGACGGTCGTTGGCGTCGTGAAGACGGTGAAATACGCAGGCCTCGACCGGCCTGATGACGGCACCGTCTATCGTCCGATTCCCGGGCGCGGCGTCAAACCGGTGGACGAAGGTGTCGCGCGCTTCCGTTATCTCGTGGTCCGGACGGCCGGCGATCCGGCGGTCGTGCTGCCGTCGCTGCGGCAGATCGTGCACGATCTCGATCCGGCGCTGCCGTTCTCGGACGTTGCGACCATCGACGACCTCATCGGCCGTGCGCTGGAGCAACCACGGTCGCTCTCGATCCTCGTCGCCGGGTTCGCGGTTGTGGCGCTCCTGCTGTCGCTCGTCGGCATCTACGGCGTGATGGCGTACTACGTCCAGCAGCACGCGAAAGACATCAGCATCCGACTGGCGCTCGGCGGACGGCCCCGGCGCGTCGTGGGCCTGGTCGTCGGCCAGGGCATGATGGTCGTGGCTGCCGGAGTCGGGGTCGGTCTGCTCGCGGCGCTGCTGAGCGCACGCATGCTCTCGTCGCTGCTGTTTGGCGTCGGCACGACAGACTCGCTGACGTTTGTCGGCGTGACCACGCTGCTGCTGGCGATCGCACTTGCCGCGTGCTCGGTGCCTGCCCTGCGGGCGGTTGCTGTCGAACCGGCCGTGGTGTTGCGCAACGAATGATGGGCCGGGCCTGGGCGGGGTACATTGGATGACGGGATGAATGACCCCGCCCCCACATCAGATCGCCACAGCAGAACCGAGTGTGGCGCCGGGTTCATCCGCCCCGCAGACCAAATGTGGCGCCGGGGTCATTCGTCCCGTCCTTCAATGCACCCCGGCTGGTTCTTGAGAGCAGCTCGTGACCCTCGATCCTTCAACGCGCGAGCGCGAGTACTCGCCAAGCTCTCTCATCGGCGGCAACTACGCGCCGTTTCTCGAGCGCTATCAGATCGAGAGCGCGAAGGCGCACCAGACGCTTCCCGTGATGCGCGACCTGCGCTACGGCGCTGCGCCTCGCGCGCTGCTCGACTTCTTTCCCGCACCCTCAGGATCGGCGCGCCCCGGCCTGCTCGTCTACATGCACGGCGGCTACTGGCAGGAGCTGTCGAAGGATCAATCCGCGTTTCTCGCGCCCGCGTGGCACCGCGCCGGCGTGGCGCACGCGGTCGTCGGCTACACGCTGGCCCCGGCCGCACGCCTGCCCGACATCGTCAACGAATGCGCGGAGGCGGTGTGCTGGCTGCAGAGGGCTGCTGACACACTCGGCTTCGATGCGGACAACATCGTCGTCGCAGGCAGCTCCGCCGGCGGGTATCTTGCGGCTGCATGTGCGGACCGATTGGAGCGGCCGCTTCGCGGCATCGTGCCGGTCTCCGGAATCTACGACGTCGCGCCGCTCATTGGCACGTCGATCAATGACGCCCTCGGACTCGACGGACCGACCGCTGCGGCGCTCGACCTGATGAGCGCGGCACGCCGATTCTGTCCGGCAGTTGTTGCCTACGGGGAAATCGAGACGTCTGAGTTCAAGCGGCAGAGCCGTGCGTTCGCAGCACGTCTCGCGACGGCTGGTATCCCCTCAGCTTGCCTCGAGATTCCTGGACGCAACCACTTCGACGTGATCTTCGAATTGGGGAACCCGGCGTCGCCGCTCTTTGCAGCTGCACAGGCGCTCTACGTCACAGCGCGACGGACCTGAAAGCGCTCCTCGCGCCACTCGCCTGATTCGAGAATCTGCCGCAGACGATCGACTGCCTCCCAGATGTCCACGAACCGCGTATAGAGCGGCACGACACCAAAGCGCATGATGTCCGGCGCGCGGAAATCGCCGATCACGCCGCGAGCGATCAGCGCCTGTACGATCGGGTAGGCACCCGCCGCGTGCGCGACGCTCACCTGACTGCCCCGCTGATCGCGGCGACGAGGTGTGGCGATCGAGAGCCCGTGACCGGCGCAGCGCTGCTCCAGCAGCTCGATGAATTGGTCCGTCAGCGCCAGCGACTTGTCGCGGAGGGCCGCGAGACCGCCAACGGCCTCGGCGGCGAGTACCGTATCCACGCCGCACTCGAGTGCCGCGAGCGAGATGACAGGCGGCGTGCCGCAGGCGAAGCGAGCGATGCCTGGCGCCGGCCGATAGTCGGCGGTGAAGTCGAACGGAGCGGCGTGGCCGAACCAGCCGGCGAGCGGCTGGCGCCATTCCGCGCCTTCCATGCGGCGCGTGTGCCGGGGATGTGCCCAGATGAAGGCCGGCGCGCCGGGCCCGCCGTTCAGGTACTTGTATCCGCAGCCGACGGCGAAATCCGCTGCGCTCGCCGGCGTCCCATCGCCATGGAGTCGCACGGGCAGCGCTCCGGCCGAGTGCGCGAGATCCCAGATCACGAGCGCGCCCGATTCATGTGCCGCGCGCGAGATCGCCATCATGTCGAGCATGCGGCCGGTCTGTTAGTTCACGTGCGTCAGCAGCACGACCGCCGTGTCGCCGCCGATCGTCCCCACCACATCGTCGGCGTCCACCAGCTGCAGACGACAGCCGCGTTCGCGGGCGATCGTGTCTGCGATATAGAGGTCGGTTGGAAAGTTCGTGCTTTCAGAGAGGATGGTCCGCCGCGCCGGACCGTCCGCGGCGGCGATCGTCATCGCGGCCGACAACGCCTTGTAGACGTTCACCGATGTCGAGTCTGCCACCACGATCTCGCCGGCACCCGCACCAACCAGCTTCGCAATCTTGTCGGCGATGCGCGGCGCGAGCGCTACCCATCCCGCATCGTTCCAGCTGCGAATGAGACCATTGCCCCACTCGTCGTCCACGACCTGCCGCACGCGCGCGGACGCCGTTCGTGGCAGCGGCCCCAGCGAATTGCCATCCAAGTAGACGAGACCGTCGGCATCGGCCTTGTCCAGCGCGAACTGCGCCCGCAAGGCCGCGGTCGGGTCCTCGCGGTCGAGAATCAGACACGCATCTCTCGTCAGGTGAGACATGGTTCGAGAACCATAGCATCGAGGGTGCTACATTGACGCGCCATGTCATCTGCACCCGCAGCACGCGGTCAGGATCCTGAAGCGCACTCGGAACGGCTTCTTCGCGCCATCGGCACGTTCGGGCTTGCGGCTGCGATCGTCAACATCACCGTTGGCGGCGGCATCTTCCGGCTGCCGGCGAATGTCGCCGGCTCACTCGGCGCCGCTGCATTCCTGGCGTATCTCGTCTGCGCTGTGTCGATGGGGCTGATCGTCGTGTGCATCGCCGACGCGGGGAGCCGGGTCTCGCTCACGGGCGGACCGTACGCGTACATCGGCGTGGCACTCGGACCCTACGCGGGATTCCTTTCGGGCGTTTTACTGTGGATGCTCGGACTGTTCGCTCCGGCAGCAGTCGCAACGGTCCTGGCCATCAGTGTCGGACAGCTCGTTCCTGCCTTGGCGCCGCAACGGACAGCCGTCATCGTCGCGACGTTCGCATTCTGGGCAGTCGTCAACCTGCGCGGCGTCGCCTTCGCGACTCGTCTCAACTCCACGGTGACCGTCGCCAAGCTGTTGCCGTTGATCCTTCTCGCGGTCGGCGCCCCTTTCTTCGTGATGCCGCAGCATCTTGCGATACCGGTATGGCCATCGGCAGGCGACATCGCCCGCACCTCGCTGCTGCTCATCTTCGCGTTCGCCGGCATAGAGGCGGCGCTCGTGCCGAGCGGTGAAGTGCGGGACCCGGCTCGAACCGTGCCGAGAGCCGTCGCTCTAGCGATGATTGGCGTCACCGTGCTCTACGTCGCGCTCCAGGTGTCGGCGCAAGGCATCCTCGGCGATGCGCTCGCACGGAGCTCCACACCATTGGCCGATACGGCGGGCGCGGCGTTTGGTGGCTGGGCGCGGTCTGTCATGCTGCTGGGCGCAGCGATCTCGATGTTCGGAAACATCGGCGGCATGGCGCTGTCGATGCCGCGCGTTCTGTTTGCGCTTGCGGGCGACGGCTATCTGCCACAATCGCTCTTCGCCGTCCATCCACGGTATCGGACGCCCCAGGCCGCCATCGTGGTGCAGGCCGCGTTGACCGCTGCGTTCGCGATCTCCGGCACGTTCGAACGGCTGGCGATTCTGGCAAATGCCGCGGCGCTGATGGTGTATCTGGGATGCGCCGTTGCCGCGTGGCGCCTTCGCGCGCGATCCCCCAAACGTGAGCCCACAGGCGTGCGGCGACTGGCTGGAGCGGCCCCCTTTCTTGCCGTGCCGGTGATCCTGTGGCTGCTGACGGGCCTGACGAAGGGGGAATGGATCGGTCTGGGCGCGGCGATCGCGGCCGCGTCTGTCGTCTACATGCTGGTCCGACTGCGGCGATAGACAGCAGGGTCCGCGCCTGCTGACCGTAACGCGTCAGGGTGTCGCGCGGGTGAACGTGAGCGCCTGAATGCGCGGCGACGGTGTGGGCGCGAGCAGAATCTGCCCCTTGACCCGGCCTTGCTCGCACGTCCACGTGAACTCACCGGCGAGGGCGCCAGTCGCCGCAATCGGCGCAGCCGTGTCGCACGAGCCGACCTCGGACTTCAGACTCGCCAGACTGCGAGCCCAATGCTCCGCGTCACGGTCCATCAAGACGTTCATCGCGAGAACGTCTCCGGCCGCTGTGATGGAACCAGCACTGAAGATCTTCACGGCGGCGGCATAGCTGCTCGTGAGCGCCGCGGAGAGCGTAACCGGCCGCTGCTTCAGGAGTCCCGCCCGCAGCAGCATCACCGCCGCATCCCACACGGGCGCGCGCGGACCCGCGTACGTGCGATTGGCAAACGCGAAGATGCCGACGCCATAGTCAGGAAGGAGCAGCACGTGTGATCCATACCCGGGATACCCGCCGCCATGACTCAGCGTGAGACCAAGCTCGCAATCACTGGCCGCGAAGAAGCCCATTCCGTATGTTGCGGCTTCACGGCACGCATCCGGCCCACTCGATCCCGGAC
>JBKPMA010000597.1:0-3481 GCA_046731935.1 Acidobacteriota bacterium | reverse complement strand
GAATGTATGCAACCGCATCGATCTCGACGCGAAGGCCTTCTGCCGGCAGCGCAGCCGCCTGCACCGTCGTCCGCGCCGGACGATGGTTGCCGAACATGCGGGCATAGACCGCGTTCATCCGTTGGAACTCCGACATGTCGGTCAGGAACACGCCGCATCGCAGGACGTGCTGCAAGCTCGAGCCGGCCGCTTCGAGAATGGCGGACACGTTCTTCAGGACCTGCTCGGTCTGCGCCTCGATGTCCGGACCTGCCATCGCGCCGGTGGCGGGATCGGTGGCCCCCTGTCCTGAGACAAAGACCAACCGCTCGAATACCTGCGCGGGCGAATAGGGACCGGCGGGCGGCGGCAGGCCGGCGGCACTCACGGAACGATGGCTCATCGGTCAGGCTCCTGGAACGGTGTGGGCACAATCCTGAGACCGGCCCGGTCGCGCTGCGCCACATCGCGTTAGAGTAGGCCCCATGCAACCAGGGGTGCCTATTCTCCGTCATTTACATGGTTGAATGAAAAACGGCCCGCGTGACGAGGGGAACGGTATGAGCCGACTGACAGGCGATCTCAAGTATGCGGTGCGGCGGCTGCTACAGTATCCGGGCTTCGCCATCGTTGTCATTGCCACACTCGCCGTCGGCATCGGCTCGACGACGGCGATCTTCAGCCTGGTGCAGGCGGTTCTTCTTCGTCCGCTCCCGTATCCGGAACCGGAACGGCTCGTCACGACCTTCCACTTCTATCCGTCCCTGAACAATCTCGAAGCCGGCTTTGCCGTGCCGACGTACCGCGACATCGGCCAGCGTACGCACATCTTCGAGTCGTACGCGGTGATGTCCAGCAACGGAATGACGTTGACCGGCCGGGGCCAGGCACAACGGCTCAACGCCGTGCAGGGCACCGCGAACTATTTCCGGGTGTTCGGGATCGAAGCCGCCCTGGGCCGGACGTTTGCGCCCGGAGAAGACCAGTTCGGGCACGACCACGTCGTGGTGTTGAGCCATGCGTTCTGGACGCGTGAGTTCGGTGCCGACAAGTCAGCGGTCGGGCGCACGCTGTTGATGAACGGCGAACCGTACACCGTCATCGGCGTGATGCCTGAGACTTTTCAGGATCAGCGGCTGCGGAACGCCGAGGTCTGGACCCCGCTTGCCTTCAAGCCTGAGATGTACGCGGACAACCGGCGCACCAACGAGTTCCTCGGCATGGTGGGGCGGCTGCGCCGCGGCGTCTCGGTCGATCAGGCATCGCGCGACATGATGGCGTTCGCCGAGTCGCTCAAGCACGACTTCAAGAATTCGTATCCGACGGATTGGTCGATTCACACGCGCGCATTGAGCGAACAGGGTAAGAAGACGGTTCGCCCGGCGCTGCTGGTACTGCTCGGCGCGGTCGGCGCGGTCCTCCTCATCGCCTGTGCCAATCTCGCCAACCTGCTCCTCGCCCGTGCGACGGGGCGTGCACGTGAGCTCGCCGTGCGGACGGCGATAGGAGCGACGCGCGGCCGGTTGATCGGGCAGCTGCTCACAGAGAGCGTCGCGCTGTCGCTCGTTGGGGGCGCGCTCGGCGTCGCCCTGGCGTTCGGCCTGGTCCAGGGGCTCGTCGCCTGGAATCCGTCGAATCTTCCATGGCTGGCCGATGTCCGGCTGGATGCGACGGTGCTGATCTTCGCGTTTGCGCTGGCCGTCCTGACAGGACTCGTGTTCGGTGCGCTGCCGGCGCTCTATGCGTCGAAAGCTGACCTGCACACCGGCTTGCGCGAAGGTGGACGGTCGGGTGCCGACAGTCCTCGCGGTCAGTTCGCGCGCCGCGTGCTGGTCGTCGGAGAGCTGGCGGTGGCCCTCGCGCTGCTGGTAGGAGCGGGACTGCTCATCCGCAGCTTCGATCGGCTCGTCCAGGTGAGTCCCGGCTTCGCGCCCGATCATCTGCTCACGTTCATCGTGTCGGTCCCTTCCGCGAAGTACGCGAAAGACGAAGACGTGACGCGGTTCTACGACGAGGCGCTGAGCCGGATGGCCGCAGTGGGCGGCGTGCAGGCCATCGGCGCGACCGATACGCTGCCGTTCAGCGGTGACTGGTCCACGACGTCGTTTGCCGTCGAAGGCTATCAGCCTCCGAAAGGGCAACCGAGTCCCTGGGGCGATGTGCGAGGCATCAGCGCCGGCTATCACCCGGCCATGGGCATCAGGCTGCTCAGGGGCCGGTTCATCTCAGACACGGATCGTCCGGACTCGCGGCAGGTCACCGTCGTCGACGACGAGACGGTGCGACGCTACTGGCCGAACAGCGATCCGATCGGAAAACGCATCACGTTCGACGACCCGACGAAGCCGCCCGTGAAATGGATCGAAGTCGTTGGCGTGGTCGCCCACACGGCGCACGAAGGACTCGACGCCGAACGGCGCACGCAGATGTATTTCTCGCGTGCGCAGTTCCCCTCACGGAACATGTACATTGCTGCGCGGACGACGCGGGATCCGATGTCGCTGACGCCAGATCTGCGCCGGGCGTTGGCGTCGGTCGATCGTGATGTGCCTCTCTATCAGGTCAAGACGATGGAGGAGCTGATGGAGACGGCTGTGGGCCAGCGTCGGCTCGCCATGGTGCTGCTGGCCGCGTTCGCCGGTACGGCGCTGCTTCTGGCTGCGCTGGGGATTTTCGGCGTCATCTCGTACGACGTCACGCGGCGGACGCAGGAGCTGGGTCTCAGGATGGCGCTCGGTGCGGACCGCCGGAGCGTTCTGCAGATGATCGCGTGGAGCGGCTTCCGGCTGGTCGCCGTCGGGCTCGCGATCGGACTCGCGCTGGCGATTGCGGGCGGGCGGCTGATCGAATCGCAGTTGTTCGGGATCACGACGACGGATGCGTCGACGTTCGTGGGTGTGGCGCTGGTGCTGGCGGCGGTGGCGATGGTGGCGATCCTCGTGCCGGCCTTGCGTGCGACGCGCGTCGATCCGATGGAAGCGCTCCGCTACGAATAGGGGGCGGGCGATCGGGTGGCCATTCTCATTATCGTGAGACTGGAATCCCCATCTCCCTTCAGACTTGGCGGATTTTCGGCCCGCCCGAGCGCCTCCGGGAGCGCAGTCTCATTTTCGTGAGACGGCGCTCCCCGCGCGGCCAGTGCAGTATCGTTGGTCCGTGCCGCGGACCTTCCTCCTCTGTCTCGCTCTCGCCATCGCTTCTCCCGCCGGAGCCGCGTCCTACTACACCGCGCGCCCTGAGGATCCCCACGCCGTCTACCTGACCCGCGAACGATTCGCCGCCGTCGGAGACGGCGTCGCCGATGACACCGACGCCATCCAGCACGCAATCGACGCCGTCCAGGAGTCCACCGGTGAAGGCATCGTCTTTGTCCCCGAGGGGCGATACCGACTTTCGCGGACGCTCTACGTCTGGCCAAGCATCCGCGTGATCGGATACGGCGCACACCGCCCGGCGCTGGTCCTTGGACCACGCACTCCTGGCTTCGACGACCCCAGCCACG
>JBKPMA010000596.1:0-11019 GCA_046731935.1 Acidobacteriota bacterium | reverse complement strand
CGTCTATACCTACCTGGGCGGATTGACGTCCGCCATTTACAACGAGGTGCTGCAGTTCTTCCTGATCGTCGCGGGCTTCGTGCCGCTGGTCGTCCTGGGGCTGAGGGATATCGGCGGCAAGGAGGGCCTGTACCGGCGCCTGGCAGAAGTCGCGCAGGCGAGAGGCTTCGAGCCCGGCGCGTTGAGCCACTCGTGGCAATACATGGCAAACCCTGCGCAGAACCCGATGGGCGTCGAATGGTTCGGCCTCGTCATGGGCCTCGGCTTCGTTCTGTCGTTCGGCTACTGGTGCACCGACTTTCTCGTCGTCCAGCGTGCGATGGCCGCGGACTCGATGAACTCGGCGCGCCGGACGCCGCTCATCGCCGCGTTTCCGAAGATGGTGTTCCCGTTTCTCGTGATCCTGCCGGGCATGATCGCGATCTCGGCGGCGACGCGGCCGACCGTGCTGCCGAGTCACCTGCAGTGCGCGGCGGCCGCGGCATCCGCGTCAGCCGGAAATGCCGCTCACACGATCGCCAATAGCTGGGAAGGGCTGATTCCACCCAAGGTGGACGAGCAGTCGTGCCAGCCTGTCGTCGGCACGGATGGACGTGTGCAGGTCGACTACGACCTCGCGACGCCCATGATGCTGATGACCTACTTCCCGTCAGGCATCCTCGGACTCGGACTGTGCGCGCTGATGGCGTCCTTCATGTCTGGCATGGCGGGCAATACGACCGCGTTCAACACGGTGTGGACCTACGACATCTACCAGGCCTACATCAACAAGCATGCAACCGATGCGCACTATCTGCAGATGGGACGGGCAGCCACGGTCTTCGGCATCCTGATCTCGGTCGCTGCCGCGTATGTGGCGCGCCAGTTCAACAACATCATGGACCTGCTGCAGCTCGTGTTTGCGTTCGTGAATGCGCCGCTGTTCGCGACGTTCATGCTGGGTATGTTCTGGAAGCGGACGACGGGGCACGCGGCGTTTGGCGGGCTGCTCGCCGGCACGGTGGCCGCCGCTGCGCACCACGGGCTCACGCTGCCGGCGGGTGCTGCGGTCGGCTTCAAGGGCGGCTTTCTGGGATCCGTCGTTCACACGTATCCGAGCGAAATGGCCCAGAATTTCTGGACGGCGATCTTCGCGTGGACGACGTGCTTCGTGGTGTCGGTGGTGATTTCTCTCGTGACCGCGCCGCGGAGGGAAGAAGAGTTGAAGGGACTCGTGTACTCGCTGACGCCGCAGCCGCGGGAGGATGGCGTGCCGCTTTATCGCCAGCCCGGTCCGCTCGCGATCGTCGTCTTGCTGGCGAGCGTCGTCCTGAACATCATTTTCTGGTAGGGAGGCGCACATGGACATCCGCGTACCGGTCGGCGCCATCTTCGCCATTTACGGCCTCCTGCTGACCATCTATGGGTTCTCGTCCGGCGATCTCGAACCGCGGCACATGATCGGATCGCTCAACGTGAACATCTGGGATGGGCTGGGGATGCTCGTGTTCGGCGTGGTGATGCTCGTGCTCGCGCGGCGTTCGCCGACGCGTCCGCGGTCTACGGCCGAGCCGCCTGCCCGCGTCGGACACTAGATCGCAGAAACCCGAACGCGGCACAATATCCCGCGTCGCAAGATCTGCAGATCGGGAGGCCTACCTCCCGGTCTGCAGTTTTTGACTCAATCAGTCCCTTTTCGAGACACTCCCATGAGCAATAAACCCATACTCGCAGTGTTTGGCGCCACTGGTGTGCAAGGCGGCGGAGTCGTCCGCGCGGCCCTGGCGGATCCGAAGTCTCCCTTTACCGTCCGCGCGATCACGCGGAATGTGCAATCCGACAAAGCGCGCGCCCTGGCCGCGCAAGGCGTCGACGTCGTCGCCGGCAATATCGATGACGAGGCGAGTCTGGTGAAGGCGCTGACCGGCGCGCATGCCGCCTTCTGTGTCACGAACTTCTGGGAACACATGTCGCCGGAGCGCGAGACCACGCAGGGGAAGAATCTGGCGCGCGCTGCGAAGCAGGCCGGCGTGAAGCACGCCATCTGGTCGACGTTCGAGGATGTCCGGGATTATGTGCCGCTGAACGACTCGAGCATGCCGACGCTGCACGGCAAGTACAAGGTCCCGCACTTCGACGCCAAGGCCGAAGCGAATTCGACCTTCACGGACCTGGGCGTGCCGACGACGTTTCTGGTGACGTCGTTCTACTGGGACAACATGATCTTCTTCGGATCGGGGCCGCAGCGCGGGCCCGACGGCGTGCTCGGGCTCACGTTCCCGCTCGGCGACAAGCCGATGCCGTCCATTGCCGGCGCCGACAACGGCGGCGTGGCGTACGGCGTCTTCCTCCGCCCCGAACTAATCGGATCGACGGTTGGCGCAGCGGCGGCACACCTCACCGGCGCGCAGATGGCGTCAGGATTGTCGAAGGCGATTGGCGAAGAAGTCCGCTTCAATGACGTGCCCGCCGACGTGTATCGCAGCTTCGGCTTTCCAGGCGCTGACGATCTCGGCAACATGTTCCAGTTCAAGCGCGATTTCAACGACATGTATTGCGGACACCGCAATCTGGCGAAAGCGCGCGAGCTGTTTCCGGCGATGCAGAGCTACGAAGCGTGGCTGGCGGAGAACGCGGCGAAGATCCCGATTCCGAAGAAGTGAGGACGGGGTCGACCCCGAAGGCCCGACCCCGAAATTACGAGCGGGCCTGATACAGCGACACGAGCGCGGCGCCAATCGCCTGCGACAGATCGCCCAGCGCCGCGGGCACGATCGTCAGGCGCTCCTTCTGCGCCGTCCACAGATACGGATGCGCGGTCTCGCGGACCGTCCGCAGATACCGCTCGCGGAACGCTTCCGTCGTCGCCTCTGGATCCATCAGCCCGCCCCCGATGATCACGAACTCGGGATCGAGCGCCATGACCAGCGTGGCGACGTGGATGCCCAGCGTCTTGGCCTGGAAGTCGAAGATCTCGGTCGCCAGCGCGTCGCCCTTCTGTGCGAGCCCCCGCAACGTCAGCGCCCGCTCTTTGCGGCCGAGCGGCGAGCTCGCCAGCTCGTGATTCGGATATTTCGGCAGCCGCTCGTCGAGCAGGTGCGGCAGGCCCGAGATGGTCGTATACACCTCGACGCATCCCCAATCGCGGCCGCATCCACACGGATAGGGCTTGCTGCCGAGCAGCTGCAGCGGCGCAGGCATGTGCGCGCCTTCCATCCCGGCCAGCGTGTCGCCGTCGAGCGGGAGTCCGTTGGCGTCGATGTAGGCACACCCCAGCCCGGATCCCGGCGCGAGCATGATCACGCTCGCATGACCTTTTCCGCGCACACGCTGCGCTTCCGCGACGCCGCCCATGTTGCCGTCATTGCCGATCGATAGCGGCACCGGCCGCCCGGCGCGCTGCGCCAGCGCATTGCCATACGCGGTATAGATGTCGAATCCCCAGAACGTCTCGGGCAGGTTCGGCGCGCGGTCGAGCACGCCATAGCTGCGCCGCGGCGCCGGAATGGCCAGTCCCACGCCTTCGACCTGATCCCACCCGAGCCCGTTGTCGTTGAGAAATTCGGTGACGTCTTCGACCCACCCGCGGACCACGGCGTCTGGCCCGAGCTGCGCGTGCGTCGGCCGCTGCAGGAGACGCGTCGAGACGGTCGTACCATCGCCCCACACGGCCCCTATCTTCGACGTGGTGGCTCCGCCATCCGTGCCCACGAACACGTGCTGCGCTGCTGGAGTCATGTGGTCACCGCTATTTGGTCCCGGACAATAGCACAGCCACGCGCGCCATGCACCGTCGCATGCGGCGCGTCAGCGCCTGGTCAGCCCCTCCAGATAAAACGCCATGAACTCGTCGCGTTTCGGTTCGAAACAGACCGCGGTGGGCTTGCCTTTCGACGCGTCCACGCGCGTGTAGCCCTTGTCGTCCACGGCGACCGACAGCGTCTCCTTGCGGCCGAAGAACTGCCCGGGGCGAACGGTCTCGGCCACCGCGAGCTGATCGTGCAGTGTCATGCGCGTCGTCGGGCTCGCAATCCACAGTCGGTACAGGGACTCGAGGGCGTGTCCGACAGGCGTATCGCGCTTTCGCAGGATTTCGCGTTCTTCGTCTTTGAGCTGGACGTAGGTCGTGGAGTCGAGAGGCACGGTGGTGATCGGCAGCCCCGCGCCATAGACGACCTGCGCGTCGGCAGTGGATTCGACGACGTTCCATTCCGGCATCGCTTGCGGCTGCCAGGCCGAGGGACCGATCGAGCCGCTCATCAAGACGACGCGTTTGAGCATCTTCCCGAGGTTGGGCTCTTTCCGCAGTGCATCCGCGACGTTCTGCAGCGGTCCGACAGCCACGAGCGTGATGGCGCCAGGATTCTTGCGGACGGTCTCGACGATGAAGTCGGCAGCGGACTGTGCGACGGGTTGCTTGGCGGTGAAGTCTTCGGCCCATGCGAACTGGAAATCGTTCGAATCGTTCGTCTTGCGTCCGACGGCGACGGGAACGTCGTCGCGCGAGCCGGCGTGGAGCAGTTTGCAGGCGACCTTCGCGCGCGCCGGCGTGTTGCCGTCGGTGATGGTCACACCGACGAGATCGAGATCGGGCGATTGCAGCGCAAACCCGAGCGCCCAGGCATCGTCTATATCGCCGCCGATGTCGGTGTCGAGGATCACCTTGAGCCGGCCGGCGTCCTGCGCGCTGGCGAGAGTGACGCCGAGGAGGAGCAGGGCGGCCGCACGAAGTCCGGTACAGACGAGGGGAAGGATACGAGTCATTGATCGTCCTCGGTCAGAAGGGTTGAGCGGCTGGGTGGGGCCGCGGAGTCCGGCCGAATTATAGGGGTGATTGGCTGATATTTGGGCTATTGCGCTTTTCATTCGCCCGATCTACACTTGGCGAAGAAAAGGCGAATATATGGCTCCTGCAACGGCCCGTGTGGCGCTCGAATCGCTGTTGCGCGATCGGCGCCTCGACACGACGCTCACCTCAGCGCTTCCGCTCCCTGCCCAAGACGACGACCGCGTCGCCTCCAGCGGCATGGGGGCGTTCGACGACCTGCTGCTGGGCGGCGTGCCTCGTGGACAGATCTCTGAGATCACTGGTCCCCGGTCGTCGGGCCGCACCAGTCTGCTCTTGTCGCTGCTGGCCGCCGCGACCCGTCGTGGCGAAGTAGTGGCACTCGTCGATGCCTTGGATCGCCTGGATCCCGCATCAGCCGAAGCGGCAGGGGTACGGCTCGATCAGCTGTTGTGGGTGCGCGGGCACGACGTGCCGCTGACGCGCCGCGCATTGTCTCCCGAGTGGGAGCCGTCGCGTCCACGGCCGGGGCGATCCCGCGCCAGCCTGATCGACCGCGCGGTGGATCGCGCGATCAAAGCGACCAATCTCAGCGTGCAGGCCGGCGGATTCGGCCTGGTGGCGCTCGATCTCGGTGATGTCCCCGCCGCGGTGATCGGCGCGTTGCCTTTCACGACGTGGATGCGGCTGCAGCGTGTGCTCGAAGGCAGCGACACCGCGTGCCTCATTCTGGCCGATCAGCAGACGGCCCGAAGCGCCGGTGGCGTGAGCGTGCGGCTCGAGCCGCGCGCGGCGGGATGGAGCCAAACGGCCCCACCCGCGTCGTCTCAGGCGCGCGCGTTTCACGAAGCCGTGGTGGCGAGCCGCCGGCCGTTCGTCCGCGGCGCCGACGAACGGCGGATCGGCCGATGGAGCGGTCCAGCGACCAGCCCACGCCGGCTTCAGGGGCTGTCGGTTTGCGCCTCGGTCGTCCGTGCGCATCGCCGACAGCAGTCCACCGAGCACGTCGCGCTCGACTTTGGGGATTAGAAACACGACACGAATCCGAACACGAATACGACCCGATTCCGATGTTTGCTTGTCTCCACGCTCCCGGCCGGCCCGTCACCCGCGCGGCGCCTGTAGATGACGACACGCCGGCGGTCGAATCACTGCAGGATCGGCTGCTGGCCGCTGCCCGGGAGTTTTCTCCGCGCGTCGAAGCTGCGGGGCTCGGCACGGTGCTCTGCGATCTCTCGGGAGTCGCCAAATTGTTTGGCGACGCACCGACCATTGCGGCCGAGTTGCGGCGCGAGGCCGCGGATCGCGGCATCCCCATCCGCGTCACGGTGGCCGGCACGCGTACCGCCGCGCTGCTCGTGGCGGCGGCGCGTCCTGGTGTGACGGTGATCGATCCAGGCGACGAGGCCGCGGCGCTGGAGTCCTTACCGGTCCGGACGCTCGATGCGCTGTTGTATCTGGAAGCCGATCGGCTCGAAATCGGGCCCAAACCGCCCGGGCGTTTCTATCGGGCGTCGCCCATGGAAGAAATCGCGCGGCATCGCGCCACGTCGCTTCGCCGATCCACGCGAGCCCGTGCGCACACAGCCGTGCGCGATGTCATCGAGCGGCACGAGCGTCTGATGGCGACTCTCGAGCGGTGGGGGATTCGCACGCTGGGTGCCCTGGCGTCGCTTCCAGCGGCCGAACTGTCCGCGCGCCTGGGGCAGGAAGGACCGGCCTGGCAACGCATTGCGCGCGGTGATGACATCGGTCCGCTCGTTCCCACCGGTGTCGAAGAACGATTCGAAGGAACGCTCGCACTCGAATGGCCCATCGAGGGGCTCGAGCCGCTGTCGTTCGTGCTCGGCCGGTTGCTCGAGCCGATTGCCGCG
This sequence comes from Acidobacteriota bacterium, assembly GCA_046731935.1. GTDB lineage: Bacteria > Acidobacteriota > Vicinamibacteria > Vicinamibacterales > JAENWD01 > CAVUPP01. Next base: position 4,380 of record JBKPMA010000596.1, on the reverse strand, counting down.
CATCTCGAACGGCGGGATCGTGCGGCCGCGGCGCTCGTCCTCGAGCTCCGTCTGGTATCGCGCGACACATTTACCCGTCGGCTGCAGCTGCCGTCACCCATCCGGGATCCGCGCGTCCTGCGGACGCTTGCGCTGCTCGATCTCGATACGCATCCGCCGTCTGCGGGCATCGATGCCGTGACGGTGCGGATCGAGCCAACGCCTGGCCGGGTGTTGCAGCACTCGATGCTCGAGCGTGCCCGTCCGGCCCCGGAGCAGGTGTCAACGCTGATGGCCCGTCTCACCGCGCTGATGGGCGAACAACGCTGCGGCTCCCCATGCGTGCCCGACACGCATCGTCCCGGCGCGTTTGTCATGCAGCCATTCGTGCCGGATGATCGAGCACCCGCGAAGATGCCGGCTGCGGCGTCTGCCGTTCCGCATCCGGATGATCCGCCGTCCGATCGCTCGGGTCTGCCGTACGCGGTCCGCCGCTTCCGGCAGCCGGTGCCGATTGCCGTCGCGCTCGCCGACGATCGACCCATTCGCGTGACACCTACGCGATCCGGTATTGCCGCCGGACGCGTGTCGACCTGTGCCGGGCCGTGGCACTCCTCTGGCGACTGGTGGCAGACATCGACGGCACATCGTGAAGGGGCAGACACGATGTCGGCCGGAGGCTGGACGCGCGATGAGTGGGACGTGGCGCTGGACGACGGCACGGTGTGCCGGATCTTTCAGGACCGCACGACGCACGGGTGGTATATGGTGGGGACCATCGACTGAAATTCGGAATTCGGATTGCGGATTGCGGAATTCGGACCGAAGACCGCAGACCGTAGACTGAAGACCGTAGCCTGAAGCCTGAAGCCTGAAGCCGTCCCCGTCAGACGATCGCGATCGGCCGCACTGGTGATCCCGTCGCGCCGACGAACTTCAAGGGGGCGCACACAAACGTGAATGCGTACTGCCGCGCGGCTGCGAGCTCATCGAGTTTGACGTTTTCGATGATGTAGATGCCGCTGCGCACGAGAAAGATGATGTGCCCCGGCAGCGTGCAGCCGAGTGCGTCGTCCTTCAGGCCGATCACATCCCACGCCATGTTGTCGGCGCCCACCGCCAGCGGACGCTGTGCCGCCAGCCAGCGCGACGCGTCGCCGTGTACGCCAGGGCCCGCGAGGTAGCGCGATTCGTCATTCCAGTGGCGGCCGTTTCCGGTGTGCACCAGCACGACGCAGCCTGGTCTGATGTCGCTGTTCTGCCGGCTCGCACAGGCCTTCAGCTCGTCCTCACTGATGGCGTATCCGGCTGACAGACTGTCCACGCCCAGATGCGCTGCGACGTCCAGGAGCACACCAGGCGCGACGATCGGCGCGATACCGTCCACGCTGTGTGCGCGGAATCCCTTGCTGTGCACCGTTGACGATGCGTCCGCCCTGATGCCGCCGCAGAGAAGCATGTTCTCGGCCTGGTGGCACAACGCATCGATGTGCGTGCCCGAGTGTTCCTTGCAGACGATCAGTCCGCTCGCTCCAGTTCGTGGACCATCCTCACCCGCGACGTCCGTGTGCCGCCGATGCAGCACGTATGAGTATCCGGGCCGATGCGCTGGATGGATCGGCATATCTTCGGTCCGTCGCTGTTCGAGATCGAAGACGCGCTGAAAGGCGGGTGTCACTGACATGCGGATAGGAATAGCATGGGAACGTCGCGCCAGTACTCGCGTGCCTATGCCTCCCCGTTCTGTCGCCGAGCCCGATTCGGTCGCCGCTGCCTACTCCACGGGGCTCACGCTCTTGTCGCGGCGCGAACTGTCGGTGCGACAGCTCCACGACCGTCTCGTCCGCCGGGGGTTCGCGCCGGCCGCCGTCGAGGGCGCGCTGGAACGATTACAGGCGTCGCGCGTGCTCGACGACGCCCGCGTGGCGCGTGCCTTCGCCCGAACGCGTGCGTCCATCAAACGGCAGGGGAGAGATCGCGTCCTGCGCGAGCTGGCGGCGATTGGCATCGCCCGCAGCGTCGCGGCCGACGCAGTGACGGAGGTCTTCGGCGCGCTCGACGAAACCGCGCTGCTGAACGCCGCACTCGCCAGGAGGCTTCGGCGAGGCGTCACGCTGGACGATCCTGCGAGCCGGCGCCGGATCATCCAGGCGCTGCTGCGTCAGGGCTTTTCGATGGATGCGATCAGGCGCGCGATGCGAGAGCAGACGGACGGGTAGAAGTCCGAGATTAAATTAGGCCGCAGACTGCAGGCTGCAGACTGCAGACCGAAGACCGCAGACTGAAGACCGAAGGCCGGAGACCGAGCGTCCTACCGTCCAAACCTCGTGACGTTGTTCCCCTGCATGCCCGCGCGCGCCATCTGGTCGCGGGTCTCTTCCGACGTGGTCGAAATTCCCTGCACCTTGAGCTTGAACTCGTCCACGTTCGAGGCCCAGCGCAGCGCCTCGTCGTAGGTGACGAGCCCCTGCTGAAAGAGACTGAAGATCGACTGATCGAACGTCTGCATGCCGTATTGCGACGTGCCGGACGCGATGGCCTGGTTGATCAGGTGCGTCTTGTCCTTGTCCACGATGCAGTCGCGGATGAACGGCGTGCTGATCATCACTTCGACTGCCGCGCAGCGGCCGCGGCCGTCGGCACGCGGCAGGAGGCGCTGCGAGATGACCGCCTTGAGGACGCTTGCGAGCTGCAGGCGGATCTGCTTCTGCTGGTGCGGCGGAAAGACGGTGATGATGCGGTTGATCGTCTCGGTCGCGTCGAGGGTGTGGAGCGTCGAGAACACGAGATGGCCGGTTTCCGGCGCGAGCAGCGCGGTCTCGACGGTCTCGAAGTCGCGCATCTCACCGACGAGGATGACGTCGGGGTCCTGACGCAGGGCGCTGCGAAGGGCGTGCGCGAAGGAGCGCGTGTCCACCGCCACTTCACGCTGGTTGATGACCGACCGGTTGTCGCGGTGGAGGAACTCGATCGGATCCTCGATGGTCATCACGTGCGCGCAGCGGATGTTGTTGACGTGATCGACCATGCCGGCGAGCGTCGTGCTCTTGCCGCTGCCTGTCGTCCCCGTCACGAGCACCATGCCGCGCTCTTCCTCGGCAATGCGCTTCAGCACCTGTGGGAGGCCGAGCTCGTCGACCGTGCGGATGCCGACCGGAATGACGCGGAGGACCAGTCCGATCGTGCCGCGCTGCTGAAACACGTTGCAGCGGAACCGGCCGAGACCGGGGATGCTGTACGCGAAGTCGATCTCCTGACTGTCCTTGAACTTCTGCCGCTGGATCGTGGACATGACGGCGGCCGCCATGGCGACGGTGTCTTCGTGATCCAGCCGGCGCTCTTCGATGGCGGGCGTCAGCTCGCCGCGAAGACGCATCATGGGATAGCTGCCGACCTTGAGGTGGAGGTCGGAGGCGCCGCGCTCGACGGCAATCTTCAGGAGGTCGTTGACGTGCATACGCAGGCTGATGGCCGGGCCGCCCGGCCGGACACTCGGTCCAGCCCGCGACCCGGCGGCTCGTTGGAGCCGCCGCCTGCAGTCTGGAACCCGTTTACCTCGCCGCCCCCGCCGTCGTGTTGCGCCGGAGCTCCGCTTCTTCGGGATATACCCAGCTCAGCCACCCGTGTGTGTCGGGCGCCTCGCCGTTGATGATCTCGAAGAACCGACGATGGATGGCCGTGGTGACCGGCCCCTTTTGGCCGTTGCCCACCACAATCTTGTCTATCGACCGAATCGGCGTAATCTCCACGGCTGTACCGGTAAAGAACGCTTCGTCGGCGAGGTAGAGGGCTTCGCGGGGAAGCAGCTCCTCGCGAACCTCGTAACCCAAGCTTTTGGCGATGGTTACGATGGTGTCGCGGGTGATGCCCGGAAGAATCGAGGCCGTCCCCGGCGGCGTGACCAGCACGTTCTTGCGCACGATGAACAGGTTTTGCCCACTGCCTTCGCTGACGAACCCGGCAACGTCGAGCGCGATGCCCTCCGAATAGCCGTCGAGCACGGCTTCCATCTTGATCAGCTGCGCGTTCGCATAGTTCGCCGTGGCTTTGGCCATCGCCGGAAACGTGTTTGGAGCCAGGCGATTCCAGGAGCTGATGCAGACATCCACGCCCTTGTCGGCTTCCGGACCGAGGTAGGAACCCCATTCCCAGACGAGGATCGCGGCATCGACGGGACACGGCAGCGGGTTCACGCCAAGCTGGCCGTACCCGCGGTACATCAGCGGCCGGATGTAACAAGCTTTCAATGAGTTGGCCGCGATCGTCTCGTTGATGGCGTCGAGCCAGCCATTCTTGTCGAGCGGCGAGTCCATCCGGTAGATGCGACCCGAGTTGATCAGCCGTTCGATGTGCTCGTCGATTCGGAACGACGCCGACCCGCGCGGCGTCGCATAGCACCTG
>JBKPMA010000595.1:0-10080 GCA_046731935.1 Acidobacteriota bacterium | reverse complement strand
GGTGCGGACCCGTCGGGATTCGACTGCAGCGGCCTCGTTCAGTACGTGTTGAGCCGGTTGGGAATCTCGTGGCCGCGCGTCGTCCGCGATCAGTGGGAGGCGGGCCGTTCGATCGATCCGCGTGCCATCGCACCCGGAGATCTCGTGTTCTTCGTCACAGACGGCGGCGACGTCTCGCACGTGGGCATCGCGATCGGCGGCGATCGATTCGTGCACGCCCCGAACTCGCGAGGCGTCGTGCGTGTCGAGACGCTCGGCTCAGACTACTGGAGTCAGCGGTTCGCCGGCGCGAGACGCGTCGAGTGATCGGCCCCGGACTCCGCCGGATTCCAGATTCGATCGCTCGAATGCCGACATTCGCTCAGGCCGCTCGATGTTGGCCGGTGCGCACAAGCCGTCGCGAGGTATCCGCGAGGAACTCCCTGACGTGGAGATCGTCTTCCGTGTAGCGCGTCTGAACGGACGGCCGCTTCAGCGGCTCCACGCGAATCCCGGGCTCGACGTGATCGGGCTGCTCGGCGGCGACTTCGATATAGCGCTGCGGAAATGACGGGAACTGCCGGAAGGCGGTGCCGACGACCCCGCCGTAGCGAGCGGTGAGCTCGGAGAAATCGTATCGCAGGAATTCGTACAGTGCCGGATCGGGACGGCTCGCGAGATACGTACGCACCATGCTGGCGACGTCGGTGAAGAACGACGGCCCGTGCGCGTGCGGCGATAGCGATCCGTCAGGGCGGAAGATTCGGCGGATTCCACATCCATCGGGATCCACGTGATACAGCTCGTGGACGATCGTGTCGAGGCGCGCGAGCCACGGTTCGGCACCCGGGTACAACTCGTGTTTGCGCGAGCGTGCGAACGTCTGATCACAGAAGCGCGGCAGACAGAAGGAGATGAGATACGCGATCGATGTGGGCCCGAGCTCGACGACAGGCGACTTCGTGACGAACCATTCGGAGCGTCGGGTCACTTGACCGCTGGCGCGATCGCGCCAGAAGTAGTAACCGGGATCGCTCGTCGGCAGATTCACCGCGTGGCAGGTGGCGTATGCGCCATCGGCTTGCGTACGCCCGAAGCGCGCGAACACGAGGAGTCGGGTGGTCTCGATGTAGGCGAGTGCCGGCACGCGCTGTACGAGATCGTCGATGAGCAGCGTGATGCGCTCGGTGTAGTTGATCATGCGCCTCCGCGCGTACGAACTCTGCGACCTTCCGGTCGAGACGTGGCGCGCGAGTTGTGTGGGTGTACGGCCCGTGTGGTTATAGGCGGCACCGTGACACGTGTCAAGCTGAGGTACTAAGGTACTGCGCGCGCCTGCACCTCACGTCTTCATATCGGCCGATGTGCGCGCGACTTCGATGCACTACGGTGCAGGAGGTGGCGGAGGGTCGGACGCCGGCGCTTCCGGCGTACTCTCGAGCAGCGGCGCGACGCTCGGCGAATCGACGACAGGCTCCGCGATCGGCACGATCGGCGCAGGTGGCGGGGGCGCGACGGATCCCATCCGGCTGAGAATGATGCGCTGCCGTCGAAGCAATCGTGCGCTGGGATGTGAAGGTACGAGCAAACGTGGATTCACAAGTGCTCCAGCCAGCAACGCGGACTGTGCAGAGTCGAGCGTCGCGGCTGAGCGACGGAAATAGGCCCGGGCCGCGGCCTCGGCGCCGTAAATGCCATCACCCCACTCGACGACGTTCAGATACAGCTCGAGGATCCGTCGTTTGGTCAGCGCCGCTTCGAGCCGCCGGGAAATGATCAGCTCGCGGAGCTTGCGAATCGGGCTGCGCGCTGGCGACAAGTAGAGGTTCTTCGCCAGCTGTTGAGTGATCGTGCTGCCGCCGCGCACCATCTGGCCGCGTTCCAAATCTTTCTCGATCGACGCTTTCAACTGCTCCATGTCGATCCCGTCGTGCTGCCAGAACGCGCTGTCTTCCGAGACGAGCACTGCGCGCTTCAGATGCGGCGAGATCTGTTCGTAGCTCACCCACCGCTGATCGCGCTTCGCCATCTTCCCTTCGGCGTGGGCCTGCGCGGCGCGTAGCTCGATGAATGCCGTGGTGTCGGGATTCTCGGTGGCGAGCGGGCGGATGTCTGGCAGCGTCAGGTACAGATACGCGAAAAACGAGAATCCGATGCCCGCTGCCGCGATGCTCCAGCGGAGCACACGTCGCATGGGCAACCATTATAGAAGGGCTCGAGGACGTCAGCGCGAGGGCTCGACGGGAATCGTGCGACCGTGCGCAAGCGTGGTCGGTCGCGAGTCGTGTGAGACTAGCGCCGGATCAGCGTCGACAGCGCACTGACGAGCGTCGCAATCGCCGACGGCGTCGAGCTCGCGCCCATGAGGCCAATCCGCCACACGCGTCCCGCCAGCGGCCCCATTCCCGCGCCAATCTCGATGTTGTACTGCTCGCGCAGATCGCGCCTGACCGACGCTTCGTCAATCCCGTCAGGAACGACGACCGTGTGCAGCGTCCACAACTGCTCGGCCTGCGGCGGCAGGAGCGTGAGGTGCAGCGCCGCGAGTTCGGAAGTAAACGACTCGTGATGGCGCCGGTGACGCTCCCACCGCTGCTCCAACCCTTCGTCCTCGACTTCGGCGAGCGCTTCCGCCAACGCATACACGAGCGTTGCCGCGATCGTGTGGTGATACTTGCGCTCCCGCCAATACGCGTCGAGGAGGCCGAGATCGAAATAGAAGCTGCGGCACGCCACGCGGCGCGCCCACGCGCGCGGGGTGAAGACCAGCGGTGCGATGCCGCTCGGCGCACCGAGGCACTTCTGACTGCCGCTGTAGCACGCGTCGATGCCCCACGCCGCGACGTCTACCGGCATGCCACCGAGCGACGTCACCGCGTCCACCAGCACGAGGGCATCCTTCGCGCGGGCGGCGGCCGCAATCGCCTCGACAGGATTGACGACGCCCGTCGACGTTTCAGCGTGAACGACCGCGACGAGTTGAGGCGAGTTCGACGTGATGGCGTTCGCAACAGCAGTCGGATCGATGGCCCGACCCCATTCGCCGGCCACTCGATGCACCTGCGCGCCAAAGCGCTGGCCGATCTCGGCGAGTCGCTCGCCGAAATAGCCATTCGTCACGACGACCATCCGCGTACCTGGCTCGACGAGGTTCGCGAGGCACGTTTCCATCGCGGCGGTGCCGGTGCCCGACACCGCCAACGCGGTCGAGCCGTCCGGCGCGCGGAAGATGCGCCGGAGCGCGTCGCGAACATCGTCCATCGTGGAGAGCAGCTGCGGATCGAGGTGACCGAGGACGGGCGTGGCCAGCGCGCGCATGACGCGAGGCGACACGAGGCTCGGACCGGGTCCGAGCAGGATTCGAGGAATCGCTGGAATGGATTTCATGCGTGCACGTGAAGCGCGTCGAGTGCGGCGCGGATCGTCGCTTCTGCTTCGGGCGGCGCGGGCAGCAGCGGCAACCGCGCCTCGCCGCCGGTGTAGCCGGCAATCGTGAGCGCGAGCTTGAGTCCGGGAATGCCGTACCGGGTACCGACCGCCTGCGCCAGCGGCGTGAGGCGGCGCTGCCATTCGCGTGCCTCGTCGTGGCGACCGGCGTCGACCAGCTCCTGAATCCGGACGCACACGTCGGGCACGATACCCGCAACCGCCAGCACCGCACCGGCCGCTCCGATTGCGAGCGCTGGATACAACGTCGGCGCCGATCCCGCCAGGACGACAAATGGCGCAGCCGGACGGTTGATGAACTCGCCGAGCAGCGCGAGATCGGACCCGGAGTCCTTGAGGCCGATGATGCGTTCGTGCTTCGCGAGCCGGACGGCCGCCTCGACCGGCAGACTCACCCCGGTGAACATCGTCACGTTGTAGAGCAGGATCGGCAGCGGAGAGTGGTCGGCCACTTCTTCGTAGTGCCGGATGAAGCAGTCGCTGGTGATTCGCGCCTTGAAGAACGACGGCGTCCGCACCATCGCGATGTCGGCTCCGGCGTCGGCCGCCCTCCGGGTCGCCGCAATCGTGGCGGCGGTCGACTCGCGTCCGGTCCCCGCGATCAACGTGCGTTCTGTGGGCCACGCACGCCGGGCGGCAACCAGCACGGCATCGCTCTCGTCGTCATCGAGCATGACCGCTTCGCCATTCGAGCCGAGGATGACAACACCAGCCAACGGTGTGTCGCGATAGCGGATCAGGTTCGAGCCCAGCGCATCGAGATCCACCTGCTGGGCCTTGAACGGGGTCACGACCGGCGCGTATATGCCGCGGATTGAGGGGCGCATCCTCGCGACTTTAGGCAAGTGCATCCGCAGGTGTCAAACGCGTGCCGCGTCACCTGTCGGCTCCCGGCGGACTAGAGAGAGCGGCGTGTCCACAGCGAGACCGAGTGACGAGCGTTCGAACGACAGATTCACACCGAGGACCAGCGAGAAAAGCGCCGCAGCTGGCGCGAGCAGCCACGGTGCCGCGTCGAGGGCGCCGAGGTTGGCGGCCTCCTGAAGCAAGGTGCCCCACCCGGGTGCATCGTCCTGCAACCCCAGCCCGGCGAATGAAAGCGTCGCCTCGGCGACGATGAGCATCGGCAGCAGCAGGAGGCTCTGTGTCGCGATGAATCCTGCCGCGGCAGGGGCGAGGTGACGCAGCATGATCCGCAGCGGCCCGGCGCCGAGCGCTTCCGCAGCAGCCACGTAGTCGAGCGTTCGCTCGGCGGCGACGATCTCGCGGACGCCGCGCGCCGTCGTCGGCCAGCTGACCAGCGCGAAGACCAGCGCCATCAGAACAACGGTTTCCGTCGTCGGGAGATGGAGAGGCATCGCCGCGCGAAGGGCCAGTACGGCGTACAGCACGGGCAGGACGATGGTGAATTCCGCGAGGCGCATGAGCGCCTGGTCCGTGACCCCTCCCGCATAACCGGCGATGAGGCCGCCAAGCGTGCCGAGCAAGACGGCGATGAGAAGCGACGAGCAGGCGACGGTCAGCGACAGGCGTGCGCCATAGACGATGCGGCTGAAGAGGTCGCGGCCAAGTTTGTCGGCGCCGAGCAACAAGAATGGCGCGGACGGGTCAGCTGCCGTGAGTAGGTGTCCACCGCTGAACCACACGAGCGGCACGACGCTCGACGTATCCGTGGCGAACGTGCGCGTCAATGGATCGATCAGCGCGAAGCGGTGGATGAATGGCGCGGCTGGCGCGCCAGCGCGCCACAGTTGCACCCGTGTCGGCGGCGCGAACGCGGCATCAGGGAACTGACGCGACGGCGCGTACGGCGCCACCCACGGGGCAGCGGCGGCCACGACCAGCCACGCGCACACGATCGCGCGTCCCACGATCCTCATGCGGCCGCTCCGGACGAGCGTTGATCGACGTGCAGCACACGCGGATCGATGAGCGCGGAGATCAAATCGGCGCTGACGACTCCCATCGACAGCAGGAGCGTGGCCGCCATGGCGCAGCCCGCCGACAGGTAGATGTCGCGCGCGAACATCGCGGTGACGGTCAGCTGTCCGAGTCCGGGCCAGCTCGTGACGAGCTCCACGGCGAACGATCCGCTGAGCAGCGTGCCCGCCATCAGGCCGCAGACCGCCACGACAGGGCCGGCGCCGAGCCGCCAGGCATGACGCCAGACGAGCGCCCTGCGTGAGACTCCGCGGGCGCGCGCGGCGGAGACCGCCGGATCTCTCAGCGCGCGCGCGAGCGCCTCCGATTGCACGCGCTCCAGGATCGCCGCAAAAGGCAGTGCGAGCGCCAGTACCGGCAGTGGCAGGTGTACGAGTAGATCGACAGCGGCGCCGGTGCCCGCTGTTGCGGCAGCGCTCGACGTCATCCCGCCGATCGGTGCGAATCCAGACAGGGCCGCGAGCCAGACGAGCAGCAGCGACGTAAGCAGTGGTGGAGCGGAAATCAGGAGCAGCGACAGTGTGCGAACCGCCGCGCTCAGGACGCCGCGGCGGCTGCCGGTCAGGAGTCCCAGAGGCAACCCGACGAGAACGGCAAGCGCAGATGCGGGCGTGGCGATGAGCGCGGTGTTGCGCGTGGCCGTGGCGACCAGCTCGCCCACGGGCCGGCCGTAATACGCCGATGTGCCGAAATCGAGGCGCGCCAATCCCGCCAGCCACGACACGTATTGGATCGGGAGCGGACGATCGAGGCCCCGGCTGTGGCGCTCGGCCTCGACGAACGGTTTCTTGGCCCCGATGCCGAATCGCTGCTCGATGATGTCGCTTCCAGCCAGGCGTCCAAGGAGCAGCGCCAGGGACGCCACGATCCACATCATGACCAGCGCCCAGAGCAGGCGGCGCGCGAGGTAGCGACCCATAGTCGGCGGAATCTGTCCGACCGCCACTAGTGCACGGCCGTCACCGACAGAGTATCAGGGCTCCAGAGCAATTGGGGGCGCTGTACGGAGGGTAGGACGCTCCCGACCCGCGCGCCGACAGCCACGAAGACGCGCGGGAACGCAAACACGATCAGAGGTTCATGCGCAGCCAGGAGTTGCTGCGCCTGCGAGAAAAGATGCCGACGCTCGGTAATGTCGAGCGTGCTCGCCTGGCGCGCCATCAGCTCGTCGATCTGCCGCTCCCAGTCCGTCGCCGGCTGCGACTGACCGGGATTCCACACGTGAAAGCCGCCCGAGGACAGCCACAAATCCATGTTGCCTGCGGGATCCGTATCTGTGGCCTCGAAACGGTTGTATATCGCGTCGTAGTCGCCCGTGCCGAAGCGTGTTTGAAGCGCCCCGAGATCGACAGCGGAGACATCCACCCCAACGCCGATCGTCGCGAGTGATTCCTTCAGGACGGCGACTCCCTTCTCACCGGCCGTCAGACCGCGGGCCACGAGAACATTGAAACGCACCGTCTGCCCCTTGTCGTCGTCGAGCAGACCATCTCCGTTTCGATCGCGCAAGCCAAGTCCGGCGAGAAGGGCGCGCGCCTGAGCAGGGTCGTACGCGGGTACCGCCACGGCAGTTTCGTACCAGTTTCTGTTTGCGGGAGAGACCGGCCCCCACCCGGGAACCGCGGCGCCGAGGTAAACGGTCTTTATGAACTGCTGCCGATCGATCGCGCGCGATATCGCGTGTCGGAACGCCTCTGTCCGGAGCCACGGCCGCTGATCGTGCGCATCCGGCACGAGATTCAGCCATAGCCAGTAGGTGTCGAGCGCGGTACCCACCTCGGTCAGCTTCAGGCGACCCAGGTCCGCATCGGCCTTGACTGGTTGATAGTCCTCCGCGCGCACTTCGCTCTGAATCATGTCGACCTGTCCGGCGCGCAGCCGAAGAAGCTCGGCGTCTTGACTGGGAACCACCTCCAGCGTCAAGCGATCGAGTCGCGGCAGCGGCTGTCCCGAATCATCGGTCCGCCAGTAGTGGCGATTCCGGACGAACACGAGCCGCTCCCCCGGCTGGTACGACTCGAGCACGAACGGCCCCAGACCTGCCATCTGTGACGGCGGAGTGGTTGTCGCCCACGCGTCGCGAAAGCGACCGGCATCGAGCGACGCCTCGAGCAGGTGCTTTGGGTAAATCGGAATGGCATCGAGCAACCGGAGGCCGGGTCCCGATGGTCGGGGGAATGCGATGTCGACCTCTGACGGACCCGCGGCAGTGACGGTCAGAGGCGATTGGCCGACCCGAATGCTGTCACCCAGCGGACTCTTCGTCGCCGCGTCGTACGCCGCGCGAAACGAAAACACCACGTCGTCGGCCGTGAAGGGATGCCCGTCGGAGAATGTCACGCCCTCGCGCAGGTGGAGCCTGTACCGCATACCGTCGTCCGATCGCGTCCACCGGTCGGCGAGCCAGGGCTCGAGTTCCTGTTTCACCGGATTGATCCGGACCAGAGGCGCCTGCGTGAGAAAGGAGACGAGATGGGTCTGGAACGTGGAGCTGACGAAACGATTGAAGGTCGGCGGGTCACTACGCATCGTGCCGACCAGCGCCCTCACCGTCGTCGTGCCGGCGTGACCGGGTGTCGAGTCTCGCGGTCGGGAGAGGAGGAACCAGGCGCCGGCGATGAGCGCACCCAGCAGAATCAGCGTTCCGACGGCGCGGCGAGTGGTCATGATTTTGGCTGACCGGCCAATGGATTGACCGGTTGAAAAAGGCTCCGTCGGCGAGGATTTCCAGGGTTCGTCGAAAGCTGCACAGCAGAAACTGCGATCTATCGCCGGGCGGTCAACCCGCTGTCCACACCCCCCTCGAGCGCACTGGGCGCGCGCGGCCTGCTCCGCGCCACGGAACTCCTTCCGAACGTACCAGTTAGCACGTCTCCGCGACAGCTGATTCGAAGGTGGCACTGAGGGTGCCATAGCAGAGCGCAGGAGACAACCCCGTGCACGGATTCATACACCCACCGACCACCTTCGTGCCGCAGCTCGGACGCTCCGTCACGATCGATCGAGCCGCTCAGCTTCTCGGCGTTTGCCGGCGAACGGTTTACAACTGGATCAAGGACGGACGTCTCCTCACGGTTCGCACCCCTGGAGGATCCCAGCGGGTGTTGCTGATGTCGTTGCAGACGGTTGCCAAGACAGCGGACCCGATGCGCGGCGACACCGCTCTCGCCTAGGTCGATCCCATGCGGAGGTTATCCATGTCCTTGCGGCACGCGGCCGCCGGCGCAATGGTGCGCACGGCGACGCTCAGTGTGGTTCTGCTCCTCTCCGGTGCGAGTCTGTTGGCGGCGGGTCCGAACCGCTTTCGGCTGTCTCGAGACCTGAGTGACGCCATCGATGGCGGCCGGCGCGGCCGGATCGACGTCATCGTGAGCGGAGCCGCGGCCGATCTGCAGGCTGCTGCCATCCGTCACGGCGCGATCGTCAAGAAGGTGCTCGACACGGGCGTCGTGCTCGATGTGGACGCGTCCTCACTGGAAGCGCTCAGCAACGACGCGGCGCTCTCGTACGTGTCCAGCGACGCGATCGTGCGCGCGACGATGGCGGTGACGGACGTGGCGACGGGTGCGGATTTGGCGGCTGCGGGACTCGTGGAGGGGTTGAAGGGCAAGATCACGGGCAAAGGCGTCACCGTTGCGTTGATCGATTCCGGTGTCATCCGGACCGATGCCCTCAAGAAAACCATCGTGGCCTCTGTGGATTTCACCGCGCAGCGCGGAGAGGGCCTTGACGAGTATGGCCACGGCACGCATGTGGCCGGCATCATCGGCGGCTCCACAAACGGGTTCCAGGGCGTCGCCCCGGGCGTGAATCTGGTCAGCCTCAAAGTGCTGGCGGCCGACGGGTCTGGCAAGACGAGCGATGTCATCGCGGCAATCGACTGGACGATCCGGCACCGGTCCGAATACGACATCCGCATCATCAATCTCTCGCTCGGCCACCCGGTATTCGACTCGTATGTGAACGATCCGCTGGATCAGGCCGTCGAGCGCGCGTATCGCGCGGGCATCCTGGTGGTGGCGGCGGCCGGCAATCTGGGCAAGACGCCGGATGGCGTGCCGGTGGTCGGCGGTATCACGGCGCCGGGCAACTCGCCGTTCGCGCTGACGGTCGGTGCCACGGACACCAAGGGCACCATCGCGCGCAGCGATGATGCGGTCGCGTCGTGGAGCTCGCGGGGGCCGACGTATCAGGACAGCCTGGTCAAGCCGGATCTCGTGGCGCCCGGAACGGGAATCTGGTCGCTGGCGGCGCCGGCGTCCACGCTGGTGACGTCGTATCCGGATCGGGTGAGCGGTGAGCTGCTGAAGTTGAGCGGCACGAGCATGTCGACGGGGGTCGTGGCCGGTGCGGCAGCGCTGGTGCTGCAGGCGAATCCGCGGCTGACGCCGTCGCAGGTGCGCCTGACGCTGCAGCTGTCGAGCACGTTCCTGCCGAACGCGGGCCTGGTGGGTGCGGGCGCGGGGAGCCTGAACATCCCGGCAGCGCTCCAGGTGGCAGCGAAGGGTCCGGACGTCTCGCACATCAACGTGCTGATTGCCGGCGAGTCGGTGATGCCGAGCGGCGTGGCCTTCGGGATTCAGGGACAGACGATCGACGGCGCGAGCCTGGTGCAGGGAAATACGCTCGTGTGGGGGAACACGCTCGTTTGGGGCAACACCCTGGTGTGGGGCAATACCCTGGTGTGGGGTAACACGCTGGTTTGGGGCAACA
>JBKPMA010000594.1:0-4706 GCA_046731935.1 Acidobacteriota bacterium | reverse complement strand
AAACGGGGTCGAACAGTCGAAGGGGCAAAAGGTCGAAAGTCGAAGGGTCAAAAGGTCGAAGGGTCTCATTCGAAGTGTGAGGACATAGCTCTGACTCTTCGACCCTTGGACTCTTCGACCCTTAGACTTTTAGAACCTTAGACTTCCGTGAAGGAGCCACCCGGCCAGCGCTCCCGCGGCGATGACCCACGTGGCATTCAGGGACGTCCACAGCAGCACGCACGCGGCGCCAATAGCGAGCGCCAGGGTCGGCAGATCGATGAGCGCGGTTCTGGCGAGATAGGCCGTCACGACAGCCATCAGCGCGAGGGATGCGGCGTTGACGCCGTCGAGGAAGCCGCCGGCCGCCCGATTCTGACGGAGTTTCGGCAGGATTGGTCCGCTCAGACCCACGAAAATGAACGCGGGGAGAAAGATCCCGATCGTCGCGACCGCGGCACCTGGAAGACCGCCAATCACGTAGCCGATGAAGGTCGCACTCGTGAAGAGCGGGCCCGGCGTGACCTGGCCGACGGCAATCGCATCCAGCAGCTGGCGCTCCGTGATCCAGTGATACCGCTCGACGAGGTCCGCGCGCAGAAACGCGAGCAGCACGTAGCCGCTTCCAAACAGCACCGACCCGATCTTGAGGAACACGCCAAAGAGGGGCCACAGGCCGACGGCGCTGGTCGGCGCGGCAGCGCCGAGGGCCAATGGCCCGTGTCGAGCTCCCCAGACGGCGGACCAGTTCCAGGGCAACAGGAGCGGGTTGCTGGTCTCGCGAAACCCGCAGGTGGCCAGACCCGCGATGGCCGCGACGGCGAGCACAATCAATTCGTGGACACCCATCACGCTCAACACGATCGACAACGCGGCAATCGCCACCTTGCGCGAGGTGCGCAGCGTCGCCCGGGACAGCCGCCAGATGGCCTGGACGATGATGGCGAGCACCACGGGCTTGATTCCGTAGAGCACCGCGACAAGTGCCGGAACGGATCCGAATCGGACGTACGACCACGCCAGCACCGTCACCAGAATCGCCGCCGGCAGAATGAACGAAGTACCCGCGACGATCAGCCCCCGCCATCCAGCACGGGTGTAGCCGACGTGGATCGCGACCTCCGTCGAGTTCGGACCTGGGATGAGATTCACGGCGCCGACGACGTCCATGAACGCATCGCGGCTGATCCACTGCCGGCGATGCACGATCTCGTGTTCCATCAACGCGACGTGAGCCGCAGGACCGCCGAACGACGTGGCGCCGAGACGCAGGAACAGTGCGGCAAGCTCGCGCAGCCCGCGAGCGGATGGAGCTCCGCTGTGCTGGTCGGGACTCGCCACGGCCGAATGCTATCATCCGCACATGTCGGGCCCTTCCGTCGCAGTCGCCGCTCCGCGCGTGCCTGCGGCGGTGATACGTGCCGTCGGATTGGTTGTCAGTCTCGCGTACGCAGGCGCGATCGGCTGGGTGTATCTGCACCAGCCGCAGACGATGGCGGAAGTCCGCGGCGGACTGGCCTCGTCAGTCGGCGTCTATCGTCCGGATCCGATCGCATTCGCGGATGGACTGCGCTTCTTCCGTCAGGATCAGTTCGTCGAGGCTCGCCTCGCGTTCGATCGCGCGGATCCCGCGCATCGCGATCCGACGACGCAGTTCTATGTGGCGTACTCGTTCTACAGGCAAGGCTGGGGCCGGGTCTACGCAGACTCGGCACTCTACGCGCGCGGACTGGAAGCCGCGGATCGCGCGGCCGCCGCGTCCCCGACCGGCCATGTCGTCGTGGACGATCCTGGTCTGCAGATGCATTCCTCCGAGGAGCTCAAGGCGGAGCTGCAGCGGGGCATGTCGCACGAGTTGTCGGATCTCAATCCGATGAACGTCCTGCGGACGCGCAAGTGAGCAGTCCCATGCCTCCGCTGCCGCCGGGACGTGAAGCGTTCACATTGCCGCTGGCGCTGCTGACTGTCGCCGGCGCAGGAGGCGCTCGCATCCTTCCGGGAGGCGCGGTTCATTTCGAGCCGCCACCCATCATGGCGCTCGTCCTCGCCGCCAGCCTTCTCGTGTTGCTCGCGCGTGCCGGAGCAATCGCGCCGGGACGCCTCTTCGCCCCGACGCGGACCGGTCTCGAAAATGCGACCGGCGCTGTGGTGCTCATCGCGCTGCTCGCGGGCACGGCCCAGATCTTTCATCTGCTCACGCCCACACGCGGCCTGCTGAACGTGTCGGTCAACATCCTGTTCGTCGCGCTGCTTCTGAATACGTTCGCGCGAAAGACAGATCGAAGCCATCTGCTCTGGAGCCTGGCAGTGGTGTTCGGCAGCGCGTTCGTCCTGAAGTTCGTGGTCCTGGACGCGATGGCGACACCCGGAAGCAGTGTCGCCGCGTGGTTGTTTTCGTCCGCTGTCGAGGGGCTGACGTTGGGCGCAATCGGGGCCGAGCCGGCCAGCCCCGTGATGGGCTACGCGGCATTCATCGTCGCCGGCCTCTACCTCGTCACGCTCTGGTGGCTCCCGGCGGACGAGTAGGTGACGATGCCCATCGCGTTCACCAGGCCCGTCAGCCGGGCGATGAACCAGTGCGAGTTGAGCCACGTCGCGCGTACACCGATCGACCTCGTGCTCGCGCGCCAGCAGCACGAACACTACGAGCACGCGCTTGCGTCATGCGGGTACTCGATCTCGAGATTGCCGGCAGCCGACGATCAGCCGGACGCCGTCTTCGTCGAAGACATCCTCGTCGTCGTCGACGGCCTGGCCATCATCACGCGTCCTGGCGCGGAATCGAGGCGCGGCGAGCTCGCGGGTCTCTCGGACGCGCTTCCTCCGTCCCTCACTCACGCAGCGATTACGGCGCCAGGAACGCTGGACGGCGGTGACGTGCTGCGTATTGGCAACCGAGTCTTCGTCGGGCGGACCGCCCGCACCAACGACGATGGGATCCGGCAGCTCACGGCGCTGCTGTCGCCGCTGGCGATTACGGTGACTCCGATCGCCGTGACGGCCTGCCTGCATCTCAAGTCGGCGGTCACGGCCGTTGGTGATGACCTCGTCCTGCTGAATCCGGCGTGGATCGATCCGCAGCTTTTCGCTCCGTATCGAATCGTGCACACCGATCCCGGCGAACCCTCGGCCGCCAATGCCTTGCGCGTTCATGACCGCGTCATCTACTCGAGCAGCCACGGGCGCACCGCCGAACGCCTCCGTGGTGCCGGGCTGCCGCTGCTGACCGTCGATGTCTCCGAAGTCGAGAAGGCCGAAGGCGCGGTCACCTGCTGTTCGGTCCTCATCGGGTGATACGTGCAATGACGGGCAGATTGACGATTGACGACTCGCCTCGTCGGGTACTGCTAGAATCCTAAAGCTGCCGCTCGTCCCAGTCGGTCGCGGCACACCACCGACTTGTTGCACATCCGCGCTCCCCATTTCGCAGTCTGCCTCATCGTCGCCACGGTCCTTTCCGGCTGCGGCGGCAGTAATTCTCCTTCGGGCCCGTCGGGCACGCCGCCGGTGCTTTCGGGAATTGCGCCGAACTCGGGCACCACGCTGGGCGGCACTGTCGTGACGATCACTGGATCGAACCTCGCGTCCGCGGTCACGGTATCGATTGGCGGAACCGCCGCCACCGGAGTGTCGGTCAGCGGTTCGACAATCACCGCGACAACTGCGGCCCACGCCTCGGGTGTGGTGGATGTGGTGGTCACCTCGAACGGTCAGACGGGCCGGCTCACCGGCGGATTCACCTACAAGGCGCCGGCGCAGACGACGAACGCGCCGCCAGTCGTCAAGAGCATCGTGGCGAAAGGCACCCGGCCGAACGAGCCGGCACAATTCGCGGATCTCGACGATGAGATCACTGTGACTGCGAACGTGGAAGATGCCGAAACACCAATTTCGCAGCTCACGTTCGAGTGGACGGCGCCGGCCGGCACGTTCACGGGCCAGGGCGCATCAGTGACGTGGAAGGCCCCGGCGCAGTTCACGACGCCCGCCCCGATCACCGTGTCGCTCGTCGTCACGGAGAAGTATCAGACGACCGACGACAGTGGACTGCCCGTCGACAAAGAGAACAAGGTCACGTCGAGTTCTATCGTCCACCTGCACGACTCGGAGAGTGAAGTCGGCGGGATGGCGCGGCAGTTCCTGTTGGACTTCTCCGATTCGTCGATCCCGCCGTCTGTCGTCCTGCGGAATTTCACGCCCAATTGCCCGGGAACGAAGGACGAGTTGAAGGACGTCACGGACAACCGCAACGACTTTTTGATCCTCTCCTCGTCGATCGGCGGAGCGCAGACGACTATTGGCTTCGGCGGACATTGCCCGAACGGCAATGTCGCGGGAGACGCGTGCGCGGAGGTCCCCTCGAAGTGGGTCTCGCGCGTGCTCAAGAACGGCGACACCCGGACGGACAACGGAACCGATCAGGTGACGGCGGTCTACGAAAAAGACGAGTGGCGTCTCTGCGACAGCAGATGGCTGGGCACATGCACCGGCTCAGGGTGCGACTCGATTCGAGGGTTTGTCCCCTTCCTGCGCTGATCGCACAACATGCATCGGGCCCGCAGCACACGATGTCTCGCCACAGCCGCTGCCTTCTGCCTGCTCGTTTCGTCCACGGCAATGGCGCAATCCAAACTGGCCGGCATCGTCACGCGTGACGGCGACAAGCTGCTCGACGCCGGCCGCGAGTATCGATTCATCTCGTTCAACATCCCTAATCTGCACTACGT
>JBKPMA010000593.1:0-8387 GCA_046731935.1 Acidobacteriota bacterium | reverse complement strand
TCGATTGGAGCGTGTCGACAACCAGCCCGCGCAGGGGGCCCCGGAACCAATCCGCGAGCGGCACCGCAAACCCACGTTTCTTTCGCGTCAACACCTCAGCCGGAAGGATCGACGCGGCCGCCTTCTTCAGCACGACCTTCCGGTCCGAGCCCTGAATCTTCAGGTGCGCGGGTAACGACGACGCAAATGTCACGACCTGGTGATCCAGCAGCGGAACACGCGATTCGATCGAGTGCGCCATGCTCATCCGATCCACCTTGGTGAGAATGTCTTCAGGGAGATATGTATCGAAATCAAACCTGAACATCTGACTCGGCCAGGGCAGTGCGGCGAGCGACCTGAAACGGCTCGTTGATGCCCCCGGCCGCGCTGTCGACCTCTCCCTATCCGGAGCGGTGAGCAGCACGGACAGCTCGTCGGGCTGGAAGATACTGATCGAATCGAGGTAGCGGCCTTCGGCGTCCTGCGACACGTGGCGGAGCAGGTTCTTTCCGCGGAATCCGTGTGGCAGCACCGGCCAGATCGCCGCAGCCATGCGGCGGCCCATTGGGCCCAGCGTCCGATCGAACGACGCCACCCGCGGGTGCGGTAGATACCGATCGTAGCCGCCGAACAGTTCATCGCCGCCATCACCCGACAGCACGACCGTGACATGCCGGGACGCCATTTCCGACACGTACCACGTGGGGATCGCCGACGAGTCGCCGAAGGGCTCGTCAAAGTGTTCGACCAGCGCATCGACGATGTGCAGCGCGTCCGGCCGCACGACGAACTCGTGATGGTCGGTTCCGAAGTGCCTCGCGACTCGCCGCGCGCCATCGACCTCGTCGAACTCTGGTTCGTCGAATCCGATCGTGAACGTCTTCACCGGCTTCGACGAGCTCCGCGCCATGAGCGCGACGACCAGACTGGAGTCGACGCCGCCCGACAGGAGCGCGCCAATCGGCACGTCGCTCACCAGGTGCGAGACGACGGCGTCAGATAGTGTCGTCGTCAACGCTTCTGCGGCTTCCTCCATCGAGCCCGTAAAGGACTCCTCTATTGGCAGCGACCAGTACGAGCGCACCGAAACCTGACCATCACGCCAGCGGAGCAGGTGCCCGGGTGGCAGCTTCCGTATGCCATGGAAAATCGAGGCATCCGCCGGCGTGTACAGGAACGTCAGGTAGTGCGCGAGGGCGTCGGGATCGAGACGGCGCGCCTCGTCGTCGGCCACCAGAATCGACTTGATCTCTGATCCGAACGCGAGCCAGTCACCGCGCTGCACGTAGTGCAACGGCTTGATGCCCACCCGATCGCGGCACAGGACCAGCGTCCGCGTACGGCGATCCCAGAGCGCGATGCCGAACATGCCGCGAAGATGACCGAACGCATCCTCGCCCCACTGCTCGTAGGCATGAACGATCGTCTCGGTATCGGTGTCGGTGGCAAAGACGTGTCCGCGTGCAATGAGGTCGGCACGAAGCTCACGGTAGTTGTAAATCTCACCATTGAAGACGACCAGGATTGAACCGTCTTCATTCGCGATCGGCTGATGGCCGCCGCCGACATCGATGATGCTGAGGCGGCGCATGCCAAGTGCGGCGCCGTCGCCCACGAAGATGCCTTCGTCATCGGGACCCCGATGCCGGATGACATCGCACATCTGGTGGACGCGCAAGCGTGCGGCCTCCGCGCTACCCGGATCAGCATCAACGAAGCCCGCAATACCGCACATCTAGACGACCCCTTCCTCGACGGGTGCGCCGCGGCCGGTCGACGGACGGGACGCGAGAATAGTCGGTTCGAACACGCCTGGATTCCACAGAGCGGCGCCGCCGCCTGACGCCTCGCCCGCGGCACGCGGTGTCAGCAGGATGCGCTGCCCTCCGCTGTCACTCTCGAGCGAAAACCCGATCGATCCCGCCGGGACGTCGTCGGTCGGCATGGGCGCGATACGCGGTTGGCCCGCGGATTCGACCAGGATCGTGACAATCGTGAATGGTGCGGTCGCACGTCTGGCGACGCGAATCGTCGACGTCGGCAGGACCGATCCGTAGACCGGCGCGCACCATCCCAGGTCTTCGCGTTCGGATCCGTGCAGGACCTCGCAGTCGTTCCCTGGAGCGAACATCCAGATGGTCCCGCCGTCCTCGTGATCGATCTGCACCACGCCGGCGGCCGTCCGCTCCGCGTGCCACGCGGGGTCGAGATGCCAGTGCGCTTCGGCGAGGTGCGTTCCAGGACCGAGCACGCTATCCACCACACACCAGCAGCCCGGCCTGATCGAGATCGCCCTGTTGTGAACGACGGGAGTGTATGCGTCGTGTGCGCCTTCGAAGAAGTCGCTCTCGTCCTTCGAGTGCCATTGGTGGGCGCGCGCGTGAGCCACTGAATGCCAGTGGAACGGCCCGTTCGGAATCGATTGGGACCGTCCGTCGATGGTCAGCGTGTTGTGGTACTGCGTGGAACGAAACCGATCGCGCAGTACTGGGCTGATGGTGTAGCACCCGGTGCCCGGATCGATGAACAACGGACGCCCGCGAACCGACAGCGTGATCGCAAGCGCATCGGCATGCGCGTGTCCACCGTTCAGAAACCCATGACGGCCCGCGTCGAACGTGAGATGGTCGCCGCGCCTCGACCGGGAGACCAGATAGCCCATCGCCGGAAGCGCTGTCGAGGGCCACGGGGCCGCACGGCCCGGAGCGTCCGACGGCACGCCGGTCATCCAGATCACCTCCTCGGCTGGAGGACCCACGGCGAGAGACGGGCGATTCAGCAGCTGGGCTGAAAGCTGCAGCGAATCGCCGATGTCCGAGACGGCCCGGCCGCATATCGGGAACAGACTGCCGCCGTCGTCGTCTCCGAGCATTGGGAGGCGCCCATTGTCATCCGCCAGGGTACGAGCGCAATCCGCCAGACGTGCCACCGTCTCGGCGAAGCGCGGCGCGTGCGGGTCGAATGTCTCCCGCGCGACAGTCAGCGCCAGCAGGTAGAAGTCCAGTGCGTACCGGTGATAGTGCGTGGACAGCTCGACGTGCCCCCCGTCGTCGTGGACCTGTCGCGTGGATTGCTCCAGGAGCACGCGGCGTCCGAGAGACTCCCATCGGCGCGCGCCTCGCAGCTCCGGCAGCGCCCGTCCGACGACGTACAGGCCCAGCGCTTCGCCGAGCAGGTGCGTGTTCGGACTGAAGTACTGCGAGAGGTTCTGTTCGACCATGGTCAGCTGGCGATGAAGCCCTAGCATCAGATCCAGCGTCCATGGGGTCGAGACGTCACTGGTCGGCTGTGATGGCTCGACGGAAAAGAGGTGGAGCGCCCAGACCCACGAGATCGCGCGAAGGGCGAGCTCGAGCATGCTGGCCCAGTTGACGCCGCTCAGCGGTGGATTGTTCGCCATCCATCCGTTCAGATACGCGATGAAGGCGTTGCGGTATCGCTCGTCGCCCGTCAGCCAATACGCACGGCCCAACGCGAGCCATGCCTGGTGCCGGTTGAGCTCCCAGACGATTTTGTGATCGCCGTTTGAGGCGTCCAGGTAGCGGACACGGCTCCAGTGTCCCTGCTCGACCCGGCGCTGATGGACTGGATCGAGATGCCAGTCGATTCCGCCAGGCGTCGTGGCAGACTCGAAACTCAGCCTCCGGTAACCCAGCAGATCGAACTGTCCCGCGCGCAGCTGGTCGCCGACGCGGGCCGCATCGGCAGTTGCGTCTGGATGGTTGGCTCGGACGAGGTCCGCCCGCGTTGGGCGATCGCGAGGATCGAGCACGAAGCGGCGCCGCCGATGCGACATGTGCGCGACGAACGAGCGGTGCGCGGCCATCCACTCGTGGCGGTCGAGCGCACGGAGCACAGCCTCGAGGTCAGGATCATCCTGACGGAGGGCCCGGGCAAGCGTCTCGCGGCGCCACTGCGGGCGCCGCGTCAGATACGAGACATGTTGCGCCTCGCGGCGTCCGAGGAGCCGGGCGCGAAAGTGGATCTCGCGCCAGTCCATTCCCAGCATCCGTCGGAGCCGCGTCACGTCGGTCATGCAGGTCGTGTCTGCGCTTCGACCGTGACCGGGCGCTGCGTGCCGCGGTAGACCGCGAGCCACGTGTCACGAACGGCGCTCCATCGATACCGGTCGGTCAGCTCGTAGGCTGCACGCGCCATCTGCCGTGCGCGCTCGGGGTCGTCGAGCAACGTGGCGACGTGGGACGCAATCATGTCCGCGTCGCCGATGGGCGCGAGCAGCGCGTGGACTCCATCGGTGAGCATGGCAGGGACGCCGCCGGCCTCGGTGGACACGATGGGCAAGCCCGCCGCCGACGCTTCGAGAATCGAGCACGGCATGTTGTCGATGGTGGGCGTCTGCACGTAGATGTCCGCCGCGTCGTAGTAGGCGTGGATGTGTGCGGGGTCGACCCGACCTGCGAACGTGACGCCCCGGAGTCCGAGATCTGTTGCGAGGCGGCGGAGCGCCGCGTCCTGCGAGCCGCTGCCGACCAGCGTCAGCGTGGCCTCGGGAAACCGGTCCTGCACGCGACGGAATGCACGGAGGGTGCATTCGATGCCGTATAACGGCTCGAAATTGCGCGTGGAGAGCAGCCGCGGACGCAGCGGATCGCGCTCCCGGAAGCGGAAGCGCTCGTGGTCGATCGTGTTCGGGATGACCTGGGCCTCGATGCCGTGGTCCGCGAACACGTCCTGGAGAAAGGGCGACGGCACGACGTTGCGATCGACCACGCCCAACGTATACCTGGCGAGACCGGACCGACGCAGATGGTCCGGCGCCTCACCGCTGTGATAGTTGAGGACCACTGGACGGCCGAAGATCCGGCTCACGATCACCGCTGGAAGCGGCGCCAGAACAAACGACCAGTAGGACGCCGAGAACACGTGGACGACGTCCGCGCGCGGGATGGACCGCACGAGCAGGGGCAAATAGCTGAGCTGCGTAATCAGAGTTCGCACGTACTTGATGCGCGTCAGCGGGCGCAGCCAAGCCTTCGGCTCCGGATTGATCGGGACGAGAAACGCCCGCACATCGCGATCGTCACGCCATCCTTCGAGCAGCCGCTGCGCCTGCACGGCCTGCCCGCCCAGAATCGCGAGTGAAGGCGCGACGATCGCGATGCGCAGCGCGGAGGTCGAGTTGTCGTCAGCCATCTGTTGGTCCGGCGTCGCTCCGTGCAAGTGTCGCGCCTGTGCGCGTGGTTGCAAATGAAGGGCAGTGCGGCCACCGAGAACCTTCGACACAGGGGTGTAAAAAGTACGTCGAAAATTGTGATCGAAACGGACGCGCTCAAAACAGCTCATCCAAACATCTCCTGTTGAGCCCGTCAGTTAGCCACCTCAACAGAATTGGCAATGCGCTTGCTGCCAGCCCATCCGGGCCGGCTCACCTCTGCGGCTCATTTCACGACAAGGTTCCCTTCAGATTTGCTGAGCCTGTGCACAGCAGTGAACGGGATCCGTCTGCTCAACATCGACGCTGTTTGCGTCGCACCGGCGCCTGCTACGCCGCGTGGAGGATGCTCATGGTAGGTACGGTCACTTCTCGGACCCGGCGACGAGTCTTTGGTCTGGCGGCGGGATGGCTCTGTAGTACGTCACTACTCGTGGGAGTCTCGTCAGCGCAGACCACCGTCGTCTTGAATCAATCCGGCACGCAAGTGACCGACGCGACGATTCGCAACGGAACGTATGCGAATACCAACTTTGACGGTGCAACCATCCTGACGCGCAACAGCGCCTCCGACCCTGACTGGGAGCGACGCGCGATTCTGAAGTTCGATACGGCGAACACCATTCCGGCCGGCTCGACAATCTCCTCTGCCAAGCTCACGCTCACCCTGAAGTCGGGCCTCGGCGCGGCCGGCCAGACGCGGAATGTGAACGCCTATCGTATTTCCTCGCCGTTCCAGGAAGCTCAGGCAACCTGGATGACGCGGGAAGGCACCTCCCGCTGGGCGGCTCCGGGTGGAGACATTGCCGAGCAGTTCGCCACCGCCGCAGTCAGCAACGTGGCCGGTTCGAAAGTGACGTTCGACGTCACGAACCTCGTCCAGCAGACCTCCGACGGGAAGTTCGATACGCGCTACACGCGCGTGGCGCTGATCGACGTAGGCAGCGACACGAAGGAAAGCTATCGCGAGTACTACTCGTCGAAAGACGTCGATCCGGCCCGCCGTCCGACGCTGACGGTGGTCCTCGCCGGGGCGTCACCGACGCCTCCTCCGCCGCCGCCACCCCCCAGCTCCACGCTCAAGATCCTGCAGTGGAACATCGAACAAGGCACCAGCCCCGACGACCACAAGTCGAACATCGATCGCGTGGTGAATTTCATCGTGACCAATCGTCCGGACATCATCTCGTTCAACGAGATCTGGCACTACACGACCGCCAGTGCCGACCAGCCGAAGCTGATCGCCGACAAGCTCAAGGCCCAGACGGGCGACAACTGGACCTACCACTGGGTGCAGAAGTGGGGCGCAACAAGCGGGGAAGGCGAGTGCGTGATGACGCGGATCGGCATCGATGCGACAGACCAGTACCTGCTCACCGCCCAGCGTTCGGTCTCGATGGCGCGAGTGATGGTCAACGGCCGAGTCATCGACTTCTTCTCGACACATCTCGATGCGAAATCGAGTGCGACGCGCCTGGCTGAGGTCAAGCAGCTGGTAAGCTGGGCGGCGGCCGAGCCGGAGCAGCGGATCGTCGCCGGTGACTTCAACGGCTGGCCAGGAACGGCTGAGTACACTGAAATGTCAAGGAACTACTCGGATAGCTGGTTGGCAGCCAAGGCCAAGAGCGTAGCGATTACGTCCCCCACCAATCCCGACGGTAACACGCGCAATACGCGGATCGACTACGTGTGGTATTCGAAAGGTGCGACGGCCCTAACCGTCAGCCGTGCCCAGGTGTTCGACGGCTTGGACGCCTCCGGCTACAGAATTTCGGACCACCGTCCGCTGATGGTGTGGATGGACGTGCGGTAATGTCGACGGAGGTGAGCCCGCGTTCGGGGCTCACCTCCCGACCGTCGACGCCACGTCGGTCCGTCCCCCCCACGGTCTCTCGCTCTCCACCGGTACGACCCGGGCATCTCGTGACGGCCTTGGCCGCTTGCGATCGGCCCACCGCTGCCGGACCACCCCAGCGAAGAACCACAGCCAGAGCTCCGCATCGAAACTCGCCGCGGCGTCGCCGCGCCAGCCGCGCTCGATGAACCGGCCGGCTTCCCGCGGTACCTTTCCGAAGAAGAAGCGTGGGACGCCCAGGACGTGCGGCACCTGCGAAAAATCCAGGTCGGTGCTCTCCGGCGACTGCATGTCAATCCACGCATCGCGGTAGAGAAGCGCCCGGCTCACCCCGTTCCAGTAGTACCACCGGCGGAAGTACCGCTTGGTCAGGCGATCCGCTGGAATCACGTGGTGTACGACCAGCGAGGGTGCGTAGGACCCCCGAACTCCGGCGGCCTGCGCGCGGCGCATCCACTCGCGCACCTCCTGTCCGAGGAGAGTGCCTTTCTTTCTTCCGACCTCGTTACTCCACAGGCCTGCGCGATCGAAGGCGGCGCGGCGGAACGCCATGTTCACGCCGAGCGGTGCGCGGTGCGCCTGCGTAAAGAAGGGGATCGGCGACGGCCCGTAGTCGAGCAGCGCGATGACCGCCCACTGCCGGCCCCCATGATTCGGAATCCACGCGGGCCGCGCAGCTCCCCATACCGGCAGGACGCGCCCGCCCACGTAGTCACATTGCAGGGCGTGGAGCGCTTCCCCGGCGCGCTCGAGCCAATCCACCGGCACTCGGACATCATCATCCGTAGTGACGATGATGTCGCCGCGGCTGCACCGGATGCCGGCATTGAGCGCAGCGCTCCGTCCCTGCGTGCCTTCGAAGTGATAGATCAGCTCGGTAGGGAAGTCGGCCGCTGCACGTTCCACAACTGACCGTGTGTCGTCGGTCGAATTGTTGTCGACGACGATGACTTCCCACGGAGCCTGGACGGACAAGGTCGCGAGGCTGTCGAGCGTCAGACGGAGGTCGGCCGCCCGGTTGAACGTCGGAATCACTACTGAGAACGTCATCGGCCGTGGCGCTTGAGAAGAGGACTTCCAGAAAAAGGAAAACGGCTTCCCTGCATACAAAGTGTCAATGCAACCGGAGCGCCACGTCTCGACAGCGTAAGAATCCGCGTAGTCTCGCGGTACGAGGCTTGAATCGATTCAGGCGATGCCTCATCCACGAACTGCGATCATCCTGGCGGCCGGCTCTGGCAGCCGGCTGCTGCCCCACACGGCACACGCGCCCAAGTGCCTCACGACCGTCGCCGGTCATCCGATCCTCCGTTACCAGATTGCCGCGCTCCGCCACTGCGGGATCACCGATATCGTCATCGTGGTCGGATACAAGAG
>JBKPMA010000592.1:0-2766 GCA_046731935.1 Acidobacteriota bacterium | reverse complement strand
GCCGCGTCCCGACGACGTTGAAGAGACGCAGCGCGACCGTTCCAATGCCGTAGGCCTCTCCGATGAGAAGGCACAGACGTTCCTGGTCGTACTTGGACAAGGCGTACACGGACGCGAGCGCCGGCGGCTTCGTTTCAGGCGTGGGCACGGGGCGGACTCGTGAGCCGTCGGCGGCCTGTGGCTCCCACTCCCCACGACGCAGCTGCTCAGCCGAACGGGGCAGCATGGCCGCCATTGCTTGGCCAGGACCGGCGGCGTAGGCACCCTCACCATAAAGACTCATGCTCGACGCGACGACCAGACGCGACACGGGTCTCGCGATCAGCTGCTGCAGCAGGACGGCGGTGCCGAGCGTGTTCGTCGAGGTGTACGACTCGACCTCGTACATGCTCTGACCCACTCCGACCTCGGCGGCGAGGTGAATGACCGCATCCATGTCGGTCAACGCTCGCCGCAGCTGGTCGGCGTTCCTGACGTCACCATGAATGAGTTCGACATCAGGGTCGAGATACGGGGGACGCGCAGCGCCAGGCCCATGTACCTGCGGAACGAGAAGATCGAACGCCCGCACGCGGTGGCCGTGCGCGAGGAGTTCATCAGATACATGTGATCCAATGAAGCCTGCGCCGCCTGTGATCAGGATGTTCATGCACGCCTCGGATACGGCCGTCGCCGCGACATCGATCGCGGCCGTTTTGACGGCAAGAAAGATGCGTGCCGCAATCGCGGCGATCGTGATTCTGATGACGTGACGAGCGCGCTGACGCTCAGAGGCCGTAATCACTCGACCTTTCGAACATTGCGCGATCGCGCTGCTGCGTCGCGATCGAACGTCGATCAGGGAACTCCCGGATCGCCTCGAAAAACACCATTAGGCGGAACACGCAAGGCGGCTTGTAGGCTTTACAGCAGGTATCCGATCCGGCGATCGCATCGGCACAACGGTTGCTCGACAACGCGCGCAGCGGCTCCGCTCACGAGGACGATGTCGTGGACAGACACGAGCTCGAAGATCGCATCCAGCGCCTCGGACCCTGGTTTCACAATCTCGAGCTGGCGGGGATTGAGACTGCGCCGGATCACTTTCTGGGCGACTATCCCGCCGCGCATTGGCGGACGTTCGAACGCGCGCTGCCCGACCGTCTCGATGGGTGCACCGTCCTGGACGTCGGCTGCAACGCCGGCTATTTCTCCATGGCCCTCAAACGGCGCGGCGCAGCCCGCGTCGTCGGCATCGACGCGGACGCACGGTATCTGGAGCAGGCGAGGCTCGCGGCCGATGTGAACGGCCTCGCGATCGAACTGCGTCAACTGAGCGTCTACGACGTGGCCCAGCTCGGTGAGCAATTCGATATCGTGCTGTTTCTCGGCGTGCTGTACCACTTGCGGCACCCGCTGCTGGCGCTCGACCTGCTGCACGAGCACGTCGTGAAGCACACGCTGGTGTGTCAGACGATGCTGCGCGGATCCTCCGCCGTCGAATCGATTGACGGCGACTACCCGTTCACCGAAACGTCGCTCTTCGACCGGCCGTCGTTCCCGCGGCTGCACTTCGTCGAGCACCGGTATGCCGGCGACGACACCAACTGGTGGATCCCCAATCGCGCCTGCGCGGAAGCGATGCTGCGGAGCGCGGGGTTCGACATCGTGCAGCACCCGGTCGAGGAAGTGTTCGTGTGCCGCCGGCGGGAGGCGAATCGCATGGCGATGCCGTCCGGCGCGCGGAAGGAGCTGGCATGATCGAAGCCGTCATGCTGTGGAACGAGCCGAACAACCTGTCGCACTGGGATTTCGAGCTCGATCCTGACTGGGCGATTTTCAGCCGGATGGCCACGACCGCGAGCGCCGCCGTGCGCGCCGTCGCCCCGGACCTGCCGATCGTGCTCGGGGGCATCTCTCCGATCGATCCGTCGTTCATCCGGCGGCTTGGCGGTCACGGCGTGCTCGACGCGGTGGACGTCGTCGCCGTCCACGGCTTCCCACTTGATTGGAATCACTGGATGATCGATGAGTGGCCCGCGAAGCTCGACGACATACGAGCTGCGACGACGCGGCCTCTATGGGTCACGGAAGTCGGCGTCTCGACCTTCGGCGCCGAAGAAGTGCAGGAGTTCGGGCTGCGGCGGACCGCGGAGCTGCTCGATGCCCGTGCCGAGCGCATCCACTGGTACAGCCTCTACGACCTGCCCCGTGCATGGCCAGCGACGACGCGGCACCGCGAAGCGGAGGGCTCGTCGTACTACCGTCACTTCTACATGGGCCTGCTCCGCGAAGACGGCACGCCGAAACGCGCCGTTCGGCACTTTGCGTCGCTGACGCCGCGATTCGGGATCTGCCAATGGTTCCACTTCGAGGATCCGCGCCTCGAGGACGCCGTCGCCTGGCTGCATCGCCTCGGTGTGCGCCACGTGCGCACCGGTCTCAGCTGGGCGGACTGGCTGCGGCCGGGCGCGGCCGCCTGGTTCGATCGGCAGATGCGCGCGCTCGAACCGTTCGCTGTGACCGTCACGTTCTGTTTCACGCCCGAGTCACAGGGCATGCGGCCGCATCACACGAGTCCTCCAATCGCCGTGGACGCATACGCCGATTTCTGCGCGTGCATGACCCGGCGCTACGCCTAGGGCGGCCGACCCCGCCCTGCACGTTCCGCGCGCCCTCGACCGGCTGACTCGATACGCTACTGGTCTCTCCAGCAGGTAGCTGGTGGACTCAGGGGATATCCTGATTCACACGCATCTCCACTCACGGTAGCCTTGTGTTCTCGGC
>JBKPMA010000591.1:0-4536 GCA_046731935.1 Acidobacteriota bacterium | reverse complement strand
GCTGTGAGCAGGTGTTCGATCATCCTGGCCAGGTCGCGGTTGTCGTCCACAACGAGGACACGGCGGCCGCGATCGATCCCTCGTAGCCAGTCAGACTGACCGGACGAGTCGATCCGTCCGATGCCGGCTGCGGCCGCGCATGACGGCAGTCGCAGAACGAACTCGCTGCCGAGGCCTGGTCCATCGCTGTGGGCGGTGATCGTCCCTCCGTGCAGCTGCGTGAGTGTACGCACGAGCGACAGGCCGAGGCCCAAACCACCTTCAGCGCGATCCGGGCCTCTGGCGCCTTGCACGAACATCTCGAAGACCGCGGGCAGAAGCGCGGATTCGATGCCGGTGCCGGTGTCGCGTACGCGCAGGACCACGGCGTCGTCCTCGCGCGCCCCCGTGATCGTCACGGTCCCGCCAGGCGGCGTGTAGCGCGCGGCGTTCGACAGGAGGTTGTTGATGATCTGCGTAAGACGCACTTCGTCGGCGTCGACGCACAGTCCCTCTGGGGAGACGGAGAGGTCGAGCCGGTGGCTGCGCTCTTCGAGCAGCGGTCCTGTCGCCTCGACGGCTTTGGTCACGGCGCTCCAGAGCTCGAGGGGCTTCCTATCGAGACGGACCTTGCCGCGCGACACGCGCGAGACGTCGAGCAGATCGTCCACGAGCCGCGCGAGGTGCTGGCATTGCCGCAGGATCACCTCCAGCTCGTGTGACGGTGGCGCGTCGCTGCGCAACTTGATCAGTTGCGCCGCGGTGAGGATCGGCGCGAGCGGGTTGCGGAGCTCGTGCGACAGCAGCGCGAGGAATTCGTCCTTCCTGCGATCCGCGTCGAGCAGC
Organism: Acidobacteriota bacterium; assembly: GCA_046731935.1. Taxonomy (GTDB): domain Bacteria; phylum Acidobacteriota; class Vicinamibacteria; order Vicinamibacterales; family JAENWD01; genus CAVUPP01. The sequence continues at coordinate 3,711 of JBKPMA010000591.1, read as the reverse complement.
GCCGCCTCCGCCTGCTTGAGCCTGGTGACGTCGACGAATGCACCAATGGCGCCGCGCGGCGCACCGCCCTGGTCGCGCAGGGGAACGGCGTTACCGTACAGATAGATCACCCGACCGTCTTCGAAGACCACCTGCTCGTCCCAGTTCCTGACCTCGATGCCTCGAGACGCCTGCTGCAGGGGAAGCTCATCGGCCGGCACTTCCGCGCCGTTCGCGTACACCGCGAAGTGCCGGGTGGGCTCCGTATCCTGGGCACTCTTCGACAGGTTGAGACCCGGACTGACGCGCAGCAACTGGTGGCCTTCGCGATTGCCCCTAATCTCGCGACAGTCAGCGTCGCTCGAGATCCATACGGCCGCGGGGACGGCGTCCATCAGCGCCTGAAGTTCATCGGCGTGTGCGCGTGCCTGCGCCTCGCTCTGCCGCAGCGCCGCATCGCGCGCACGGTCCACCGTCACGTCGGTGGCGACGTTGACCAGACACTTCTCGCCGTCGAAATCGATTCTCGCGCTGGCGACGAGCAGCTGCATCAACTGCCCGTTCTTCGTGCGAAAGGGGAACTCGGCGCTGCCGATCGGGTCCGCCATCAACGGCATGACGAACCGCGTGCGCTCCTCGGGGGTCCAGATTCCCAGGGTCACCGCGTTCTTGCCGATCACTTCCTCGCGCGAGAAACCCGTCAGACGTAGGAACGCGTCGTTGATGCTGAGGTACGTGCCATCCGAGATGCGCGTGATGGCCGTGGGCTGCGGATTCAGGTTGAAGACCGTCTCGAACCGCCGCTCGGATGCGTGCAGCGCGTCTTCAGCAATTCGCCGGTCGTGAATATCGAACGCGGCCGACACCCAGTATGCGATCAGGCCTGCCTCGTCCCTAACCGGGACCACTCGCGCCAGGTGCCATCGGTACTCGCCGTCCCTGGTCCGGATGCGGTATTCGAGTTCGCACAGCGTGGAGTGCACGATCGCCTCGGTCCATACGCGCGCGATCTCGCCCTGGTCGTCGGGGTGCACCGCAACGAGCGCCCCCTTGTCTTTAAGAGTCTCCTCCTCAGTCAGACCGGTGAGTTCGAACCACCGGTCGTTGACCCACTCCAGGCGACCGTGTGCGTTGCACGTCCAGACGATCTGTGGCAGCGCGTTGGCGAGTAGCTGGTATTCCGCCAGGCCCTGGCCCAGCTTCCCGTCCAGATTGAAACGATGAGATCGCTCAGGATTCTGCACGTCGGCAACCCCCCGTGCGATTGGGTCGTACGTTGCGCTGCACCGGACATGGAAAGGGCTATGGTAGCGCGCCGCCGGAAGGACAACTAGGCTTTTGACTGGTGGCCCTGCGTAGTAAAAACCCCGCGTGTGCACGTCATAATGGAGTTCATGCGATCACATCGATCGAAGTCCCTCCTCACGCCGAGCATCGCGCTCGCGGCGACGCTCGCCGCTGGAGTGCTCGCGGCGCAACAGCCGAGTGCCACCACGACACCGCCTCAACGATCGAGTGACGTCACGATTCGCGGGTGCCTCACGGGATCGAAGCTGACGCAGATCGAGACCGACTCGAAACTGAACCTGCCGGATACGCTCGCCGTCAGCAGCATCAAGGTGATTCGAAGCCAGATCAAGGCGTTGAGCGGCCACCGTGTGGAGTTGATCGGCCGGCTCGAGGGCGTGCCCGGGCAGGAGACGGGCACGCTGATCGCCTCGTCTGACCACGCGAAGGTCTATCTAGGAGGCGGGGACCCCAGCCTGGGGTCGGATCTCGGTGTGGGACGTCCGGAGACTCCGGGGATCTACGCGAAGACGATCAAGGATCTCGCGCCCACGTGCGACCAGGCGAGTGCCAAATAGCAAGGGGACGGCGATCAGTTGACCGCCGTGAACGCCACCGCCGCCCCGCCCGGCACTATCTCCGGACCGAGCGCCAGCTTGTGGGACCGAATGTGGACCGTGACAGTGCGGCCGCAGACCATGCCGAGCACGGCTCCGAACGCGACGTCGCTCGCCCAGTGCTTGTTGACCGTCAGGCGTGACATCGCCGTGTACGTGGCGAGCCCGAACACCGGCACGCCGACCTTCCAGCCGTAATACTCCTGCAGCACCATCGCCGTTGCGAATGTCGACGATGCGTGGCCGGACGGGAACGATCGTGTATCACCGTTCGGCCGATCGCGGTTGACCGCGAACTTCAGGACGTAGGTCCAGCTCACTGCGCTGATCTGCGCACGCACGAGATCGCGGCCTGCTTCGGCCCCGCGTTGACTGCCGGAGGCGTGGCCCACGACCCACCAGCCGATCGCGAGTGGAAACTGCGCGGCAAGATTGCCGTATGCCGACCCGCCCTTCAGGGCCGTGGTGAAGGTGGCGGATTCTTCCTGCGTCTCCTCGCGGACCCACGCGTCGCCTTCATGAATGACGAGACTCGCGGCAGCGCCGGGCGCGAGCCACTCGGCGTTCTCTACCGAGAACATGTGCTTGTAGTCCGAGAACACGTCACGCACGAATCCACGTGCGCCGCCCGACGGGGCATCCGCCGCGGCGGCCGGTGCTGTCTGGCCCGATGCACTTGTGATGAACGCACCGGACAACATCAACGCGCACACGCCGCAGCGGATGGTACCCATGGCTCCCCCAGGATGGCGGCCCGGCCGCCCGGATTTCAGCGCCGGCGTCCGCCGCCGCCTCGCGCACCGCCGCCGCGATAGCCGCCGCTCGGACGGTAGCTCCCGCCGCCGCGACTCCCGCTCCCGCTGCTATATGTGCCCGCGTCACGCGTACGCGTAGCGCCGTCGGTGCGCGCGGCGCGATCGCGATCCAGCTGTCCGGTCGTCTCACCCCCGGCGCTGCGCGTGGTTGCGGACGGAGTTCCGGTGCGGTCGCCGGAATTCTGGCGCGGCGTCGGCGAATTGGCGGGCTTGTCCACGTTGTTCCAGCCGCCGTTGTCGTACTTCTGCCAGCTGCCGCCCTCGTTGCGATAGACATTGCCGTCGCGGCCTGCATAGACGTCGCCGCTGCCAGTGCGGGCGATCGTGCCACCGCCGGCGCCAGGGCCGCGCCGTGAAATCGCTTCGCCGCCGCCGCTTCCCTGCGTGACGCGCGTCGTGTTCCCGGTGCGATTGTTGGTGACGCGCGCCGTGCGCGCCCAGTCATCGCCGCGCTGGACGCCCGTCGCGCCCCAGCTGCCGTACACGTTCGATCCCTGACGCGTTTGCGCGTAGGTGCCGGTGCGCGGGTTGTAGGCTTCCGCCACGCCCCGTGCGCCGTACGGGCCCCATGCGGCTGCGCCGCGCGAGTAGGTGCCTGTGCGGGGGTTGTAGCGCGAGGTCACGCCGGCGCCACCGTACGGACCGTAGGCGACCGCACTTCGTCCATACGCGCCCGTCCAGGGGTTGTAGTACGCGCCGTACCCGTACGTCGGGTAGAACGGGTAGTAATACGGATAGTACCCGCCATACCCCCAGTAGGGCGGGTAGTAATAACCCGTGCCCCACACCGCGCAGCCCCACGACACCATCATTCCCGTATAGCCGGCCACTGCTGCGAACGTCACCCAGTCGTCGTTGTCGTTGTCGTCCTCGACAACGGTCACGTACGTGACGTTGTGCGCCGGCGAGCTGACCGGGATGTCGTAGATCTCCTTCGGCACGGTCTTCGCGACTTCCCACGGGCCGTTCGCCGTCTTCGACACGAACCACACGCCCTGGTAGCACATGTAGTA
>JBKPMA010000590.1:0-6673 GCA_046731935.1 Acidobacteriota bacterium | reverse complement strand
GGTAACGGGTCGCATCCGTTCAACCGCAACAAAGCACGTCAACGCGTATCGACCGCAGGAAACTGACGCACCGAGCATTCAGATCACGGCCGGCAGCGCGCATGGGCGGGCGAATCGGGTCCGACGTTCCACTAGGCCAGGCCACGACATCGAGACGTGGATATCGATGGCTCCCGAGGTGTGCAATAGCGAACAGACACCCTACGGAGGCGTTGTTAAAGTCCCGCACAACCGCCGACAAGGTGTCTTGCTGCTCGCGGGATGTCAATCCCGTGTGCGACAGAGTCGGCAACCAGATCATTTGTGACGTGCAATTCAGTGACCCCCTTTCGCGGACACCTCGGCGCTGCAACCGCTGTGTGACGCCCTGCAGTAAGGGCCCAAGGAGTCGTCATTCAAACCAAGCGGAGCCCCCACGATGGCGATGACCTTCGACCAGTGGTTCTCTGCGCAGCGCCAGCAGATGCTGGGTGATGCGGAGCGCGACATCATCACCCGTTTGGCCGAGTCATTGCGCGACCCATTCGCTCCCGCGCCGATGAGTCCCGACGACGCCTTCGACGCGCTGGCGGAGCACACGCTGCCGCAATACACCTACTCGGCCTTGGCGCAGGGCATTACGCCCTGCCTGCAGAACCACATCCTCAATTGCGGCGCCGCGGCCGATCTGGTGGTGGGAGTGTTGCTGTACCTCAGTGGGACAAGCCTGGAGGTGCAGCGCTTCCTCGGCGCGGTCAACGGCAACACGGCCCGGTCGGTGCTGACTCCGTCCTCCGAGCACCCCGGCGTCAGGGTCACGCAGAACGTGACGAACGGCGACAACCGCATGTTGTTCAGCGGCGGTCACACCATTGCCCTCGTCGCGGGCAACCAGTACGATCTAATCAGCGGGCTCCGTGGACATCACCTCGATTACACCGAGCTCGAGCGCCACGATGATCCCGACGGAACGCCCGCCTACGACGGCACGGTCGATGGCGTGAACTACCACTTCCGCAAACTGGATTACGTCACGCCTGAGGGGCTGTCCACCTACCGCGCCGACCCCGAGATGGATTGAAACCTCAGTTCGGTGAGGCGCGCCGCAGCACCAGCGACGCGTTGGTACCGCCGAAACCAAAGCTGTTGCTCAACACGGTCGTCGGCGCACGGTCGCTCGCTTCGCGCACAACCGGCAAGTCCTCGAAGGCAGGGTCCAGCCGGTCGATGTTGATGGACGGCGCCAGGAAGCCTCCCTCGAGCATGCCGATGCAATAGATCATCTCGAGGACACCCGCCGCCGCCAGGGCGTGACCGGTCATCGCCTTGGTCGACGAGACGGCCGGGAGCCGCTCGCCGAACACGATGCGCATCGCCTGCACCTCCGCGCGATCGCCCGCCGGCGTGGCCGTGGCATGGGCATTGAGGTAATCGATGTCGTCCGGGTGCAGCCCGGCGTCGGCAATCGCGGCCTGCATGCACACGGCCGCCTGCGCGCCGTCCGGACGTGGAGCATAGAGCCCCTGACCGTCGGAGCTGGCGCCGTAGCCAACCAGTTCGGCACGCACGCGTGCACCGCGGGCGCGCGCATGGTCGAGCGACTCCAGCACCACGATCCCCCCACCACCGCCAAGCACCACGCCATCGCGCCTCACGCAGAAGGGCCGGCACGCTTGTTCGGGTTTGTCGTTGCTGCCCGACGACAGGGCGTTGCGCATGCCCTCGAACGCGGCCGCGATGAGCCCATCGACCTCTTCACCGCCGCCGGCGATCGCCACGTCGACGACGCCGGCGCGCACCAGCATGCACGCGTGGCCGATGTTGTGGGCCGACGTGGCGCAAGCCGCAGCGATGGAGTAGCTGGGCCCCAGTACATGCAGCAGGTTGGTCACCGCCGCGCTCGCCGAACTGGACATGTACTGCAACGCCGCGTAGGGAGGGATGCGCCGCGACTGCCCCGCCATCGCCATCCCGGCCAGTTCATACCCCGGCGTTGCCATCGCGAAGCTGCCGTTGCCGACGATGCAGGCCACGCGCGGGCTGGCCAGCGCCTCTGCGGTCAGCCCCGCGTCCAGTACTGCGTCCTGTGCAGACAGGGCGCAGTAGAGAGCCGCATCCGACATGCCGAACAGCAACTCCTTGGGAATCGCCGCAGACCGCCGCAACGCCGCGGCGTCTCCGGGTGTGCCGGCCACCAGGCTGCGCACGCCCAGCCTGGCCCACTCGGGCATCGCGCGCACGCCGCTGCGGCCGGCGTGCAAGGCCTGCATCACCTCGTCGTACGAGCGCCCGAGACACGACACCAGGCCCAGCCCGGTGACGGCGACGCTGCGCCCGCCGCTGCCGTTCACGGAACCTTTTCCATCTGATGACGCTCGATCACGCCAAGCAGATCGCCGACGGTGACCAGATGATCGAAGTCTTCCTCGCGCACGACGATGTCGAAGGCCGTCTCGAGGTCGACCATCAGGTTCACTGCCATCAACGAACTGAGGCCGAGATCCCCGACCAGGCGTGTGTCGGTCTGGACGTCGTGCGGGTCGTGCATCGTGTCGGAGAGCTCGACCACCATCGTCGCCAGTCGATGCCAGTTGTCCTGTGCGTCACTCATCTCGCGGCTCAGACCCCGGCAAGGGCACTCGGTGCGTCTTTGAAAATCTTCGTCTTCAACGTCGGCTGTTGCGAGATGATCTCGATGTTCGTGCCGACCTCGATGTCCGCGCTCCAGGCGTCTGCGAGCTGGTGCTGGCCGTTCTTGTCGGCGTAAATGATCGTGTACGGGTTGCTGCCGTCGCGCTGCACGCCGTCGACCTCCAGTGCGGTGGCCCGGCACAGTTCCCACAACGCGGCCGTCTGCGATTCACCAGGTTTGCCGAGGACGGAGACCTCGATGGTCACGGTGGTCTCGCTGGTCACGGTGATGCTGTAGCCGTAGGTCGCGCTGAGCGATGCCGATGCACCCTCCCCTGAGTAGCCGACCGATGCCGTCACTGAGACGCTATTCGTCGTGCTCATGCCGTTCTTGGTCTGCACGGAGTCCACCCATTTGTCCCCGTCGTTCACGAAGTGCATGGCCGCGCGCCGCCACACCTTGCCGTAGCAGAGCTTGATGCGGCCGTCCCGCACACGGGCGAAGTCCTCCGGGTCGGCGAATTGGTCCTGCGTCAGGTCCTGCACCGCCACCATGCCCTGCCCATCGGCACGCCGCATAGAGTACCGGCAGCCCGTCAGCTGACGCCAGTTCGGCGTCACTGCCACTTTGGCGATGACCTGGAACTCCGATGTAGGTGGCGGTGCTTCCCCGGCCGTTGTCGGCACGGGAATGTCTGGATCCGGCGCGTCCATGGCGCTGCGCTCGACCCCCAGCGGGTTGCCCGCTCCGCCGATGTCCGCGGCATTCCTGGCGGGGGAGCCGCTGGCGCGAGGCACGCTGCTGAACACCACGAAGGGCAGTTCATCGTCTTGCACCCCGGCGTTCTTCAGCCGCTGGGTGATGTCGGCGACGTTGTAAGCGCCGGTCTGGATCAGCGGGATCGTCACCTGCAGGCCGCGCGGCGCAGAGGCGTAGAGAACTTTCACGTCTGCCAAAGCCATTGTTCATTTCTCCTCGAACTGGATTGAAGCCTGCCGGGGGACGCGGCAGGACGGACGTCGGTGCCATGGAGGTCTCGGGCCGCTGATCGTAGGGGGCCAGTCGGGGCGCCGCTGTACCAAACTGCACACAGGGCAGGGACCCAATGACTTGCGTGTGAGTGTTGTGCGGGCAGAGCAAGTGTCCCAGCGAGGCGGCGGCTCGAGGACGTAAGGTACTTTCAAAACGGCCTAGGCGTTGTACCGCGATGACCCGACGTAGCTGGTATTTTGCGAAGCGCTATTGCCGTACAGAGCGAGGGCCGCATCGCTGCGGCCCTGCTCACGCCACGACCCCGGCGTTCAGGATTTCGGGGTCGCCTGCACGTAGTCGACGAGCACCCACACCTCGCCTCGCACGAGGTCTCTCGCCTTCCCTGTCCGGTCTCCCAGCTCGTTGACGCTCATGCCGATCCCCGCTTTCTGTACGACGCCGGCGAAGTCGAGGCCCACGATGTCCTTGAAGTGACCGTACCCGCTGACCGTCGCGTAGCCGTACGGGTAATCGGTTCCGCCCGGCAGGATGCGGCCGTAGACGCTCCAGTTGAGCAGCGTCCCTTCCTTGATCCGCACGTCGTGCAGCTTCTTCCAGACCTTTTCGGTCTCCAGGTAGTTTGCATCACCGCCTGATGGCACTTTCATGTACTCGACGCTCAGGAATGGCGCCGGCTTGGCGAGCGGTGTCTCGGGAGTGCCGTCCACTGTTTCCCACGTCTCGGAGCGCACAAGTTCGCGCGCCGCGATCGTCTTCCTGTTGAACTCAGGCATGCTCTGCGCGGGAACGATCTTGGCGAGCAGTTCGTTCGGGTAAGGATTCTCCATCGCCTCGAAACTGCTGTAGACGGCGACGGTCGCGTAGTTGTGATCGACCTGCGAACCGCTGGGCGACACCACCCGGTAGAGGTACCACCCAAGGGCGGTGCCGGCCTTCACCCTGGCCTCGTGGATCGGCTTCCACATCTTCTGCTCGACCTGCAGGTACGCATCGTCTTGCCCAGGAGCGACCTTCATGTAGTCGACTTCCACGAACTGGCTCTGTGCCGCCGCGGGCGTAGCGCCAGCGACTGACAATCCCACCAGGATGGCCGTCAGCAGCCCCGAAGTCCTTCTCATTCGCATTGTTGTCCTTCCAGCGTCAGATCGAGAGCGGCCCGCCGGCGGGTCCGACCGCTGCGGCTCCTGCATTTATCGAGTGCGATGAATGCGGCGGGGTGCGGTGCCAGTACCTTCTTACTAAGGGGCTTGGCAGAGCTTACTGCGGAGACTACTCGGATGCTGCCAACCGATCTGTTCACAAATGCACAGCAGCGAAACAGGAAGGGAATGGCTGGCCACGTTGACTGACGACTGGTTCGCTCCTGGGCACGTCCCGCCACCGCAGCGCCTTGAGTCGGTCATGTCGGAACATATCTGTGCTCCTGTATTTCCAACCAAACGGACAGCTAGGTACCGATTACACCCACCACAGCGCAGACGCGAGTCGTGACTCGTCGAGTGCCGGTCCGACGCCCAAGCGCAGCGCCACTGAAGCGCCAGCTGCAATCAAGCGCTTCAGCTCCGTCGTCAAGACCCGCAGACGATCGAAGGAATCGAGGGTGAAGGCAGCACGACGTGCGGCCACTGGACGACGGTAACCCGGTGGAATGGGTGGCGTCGCGTGTGCGTCCGCTGCTCCGCTCAACACCACCTCGCCGTTTTCGATCACGATGAGCCGCGCGCAACCGTCAACCGGTTCGCGCCACACCACACTCGCATCGCACAACCGCGTCAACCAGATCGCGCGTCGGCGGGCGAGCGCCGCGCGCAACGCAAGCCACTCCAAGGAAACTTGCACAAGTTCCGGTGTCCATACCGTCGAACGACGACGTGTGTCGTGATCGTCGTCGTCATCCACATCCCGGTCTCGTCGACCTTCTCGCCACAGCCGCGTACCAAGCCGCAGCAGCTTCGTGTGCCACGACAGGTCGTCGCGCAACAGCTCGGCATGCGTGGCACACAACCGATTGTAGCCGGCCGTGAACGTGTCCTCGTCGGGGCGCCACGGACCTGAGGTCAGCGCACCGCAGTCTCCCCGAGCGAGTGCTACGAATTGATCGAGCGTCTCGGTCGAAGCAAATGGGCCGAGCGGGCAGTGTGGCGACGGCTCTCGGCTGCGCGCACTGAGATCTGGCGGCGTGAACCATAACGCCCGATCGTCAATCGTGAGCGCGACGTTGTAGGGCGGTTGATGATGCTTGATTTCGTCTGGCTCGAGGAGCGCGGCCTCGAGTGGACTCGGGGTGACATCGAACGAGATCGCCCGTGCCTGCGATAGCATCTCGAGCAACCGCTCGGGCACGCCGTTCTGCTTCCGAAAGTAACTGTTGACCCGATGATGAAGCGACGCCGCCTTGCCGACGTACAGGACGCTGCCGTCTGTCCGAAGCATGCGATAGATGCCAGGCGCATGCGGCAGTGACAGCCGCACGTCGCGCGGCATCGGCCAAACCCGCCGTCGACGCCGAGTCGGCTCGACGGGTGTGGCGAGCCAGTCGTGGAGCGCACTCCAGGTCGACACACCGTGCCTCTCCAGCAGGCAGACCAACTGCTGCCATACAAACGCCGTCGCTTCGACGTGATCGGCGCTGCGGCGCAGCGCGCCAACTCCGCGACCGAAATATCCCGCGAGGCCGCGCAGGCTGCAGCGAGGCAGATTGGGCAGAAGGCGCCTGGCAATATCACGCGTGCAGACCACGTCGAGAGGAACCCTGCCGCCGGCCAACGTGCGAAGAAACGGCTGCTCGAATTGCGCGAAGTGGATGACCGTCGGTGCGGGCTGCGGCGTGAGACGCGCGGCTTGGTCGGCCAACTGGCTCCAGGCATCGCGTCCGTCGACAGCGGACCGCATCGTGTCCTCGGAAATGCCGGTGATCCGCGTAACTGCTGGCGGAATCTGCGCTCCATCCGGCAGCGCGATGAAGCACGCCTGCGGGTGCGTGACTGTGGCCGCAACTGTTGCCCAGCCGATTTCAAGAAGATGCCCTCGCGGCGCGGCTGCGGTGGCTTGGCAGTCGACCACGAGCAC
>JBKPMA010000589.1:0-3221 GCA_046731935.1 Acidobacteriota bacterium | reverse complement strand
GTATAAGGTCTCGCCGGCCTTGTACTATCTGGCCGGTCAGACGATCGCCAATCTTGGAGCGGTGCTGCTGATCGATCGTTCCGTGAGGTTCCCCGTGAGCCTCAGCGGACGGTTCCTGAACTGGGCGCCGGTCGCTCTCGTTGGCACTTGGAGCTATTCCATTTACCTTTGGCAGGAACTTTTTCTCGCACACCAGCTCGACGGCTTCCGGCTGCGGTTTCCAATGAACCTGATTGCCGCGCTGACGGCGTCACTTCTTTCCTACTATCTGGTGGAAGTGAACTTCCGCAGCCTCGGGCGGAAGACCGTCCACAGAGTGCCTGAGTCGCCGCCGCACCGCACGGTCGGGATACCGGTGTAGTTCCCATCGCGGCCGAGCCGGTGGCATGCTAGTACTCTCAGATGCCCCTGGTCACCCTGGACCAGGTGTCCGTCGCCTACGGCCACCTTCCTCTGCTCGATTCGGTTTCCCTCCAAATCGAACCCGGCGAACGCCTCGCGGTTGTCGGACGGAACGGCACGGGCAAATCCACGCTGCTCCAGGTGCTGGCGGGAACACTGCCTCCGGATAGCGGCAGGATGTGGCGGCAGCCGGGCCTGCGCGTCTCACGGCTGGTGCAGGACGTTCCTCTCTCCGCCAACCGGCCGGTGTTCGACGTGGTCGCCGAGGGGCTCGGCGACTTGCAGCTGCTCGTCACCGACTATCACCACGCGGCGGCGGCCGCGTCGGACGGGGACCCGGCGTCACTCGAGCGGCTGGGACGGTTACAGCACGAGCTCGAGGAGCGGAACGGCTGGCGATTTGAACAGCGTGTCGAGCTCGTGCTCGAGCGCCTCAACCTGCCCGAGGACCGTCTCGTGGATTCGCTGTCAGGAGGCTGGCGGCGCCGCACTCTCCTCGCACAGACCCTGGTTGGCGAGCCGGATCTGCTGCTGCTGGACGAGCCGACCAACCATCTCGACATCGACGCAATTACATGGCTCGAGCGCTTCCTCAGCGACTACGCAGGCACGATTGTGTTCGTCACACACGACCGCGCCTTTCTGGCGCGCCTGGCCACGCGCGTCATCGATCTCGATCGCGGCCAGCTGACGTCGTGGCCGGGCGACTACTCCACCTATGTCCGTAAGAAGGACGAATGGCTGGCGAACGAGTCGGTGCAGCAGGAGAAATTCGACAAGAAACTGGCCGTCGAGGAGGCCTGGCTCCGGCAGGGCATCAAAGCGCGACGCACACGCAATGAAGGACGCGTGCGCGCGCTGATGGCCATGCGGCGCGAGCGTGCCGCGCGGAGGGCGACCAGCGGAACCGCGCGGATCCAGGTGGAACAAGCCGAGACGTCGGGACGTGTCGTCTTCGAAGCCGAGGATCTCAGCAAACGGTTTGGCGATCACGTCGTGGTCCGCTCGTTCTCCGCCCGCGTGATTCGCGGCGATCGCGTTGGACTGATCGGCGCCAACGGCGCGGGTAAGACCACGCTGCTTCGCCTGCTGCTCGGGGAGCTGACGCCGGATTCCGGGACCGTCCGGAGCGGGACCAACGTGCAGGTGGCCTACTACGACCAGCAGCGGGAGCAACTCGATCCCGAGCGTACCGTGTTCGACACAATAGGCGAGGGGAACGACACAGTCACGGTGAACGGCGCATCCCGCCACGTACACGGGTACCTGCGCGATTTTCTGTTCTCCGACGAGCGGGCCCGATCGCCGGTCAAAGCCTTGTCGGGCGGCGAGCGGAACCGACTCCTGCTGGCGCGGCTGTTCACTCGGCCGTCGAACCTGCTGGTGCTCGACGAACCCACCAACGATCTCGATCTCGAGACCCTCGAGCTGCTCGAGGCACTCCTGGTCGAGTGGCCGGGCACGCTACTCATCGTGAGCCACGACCGGGTCTTCCTCGACAACGTGGTCACCAGCACGTGGGCATTCGAGGGCGACGGCCGCGTGCGGGAATACGTCGGCGGGTACGACGACTGGCTGCGGCAGCGTGACGCGGACGCGGAACCCACTGCCGTGTCGGTGCAGCCAACGCGCTCCGATCGCGAGGCCGCCTCGCAGGGTGCCGCCGCTGGAGCAGTCGCCCGAAAGAAGCTGTCCTACAACGAGCAGCGAGAGCTCGCTCAACTGCCAGACGCGATCGCCCGCCTGGAAGCGGAACAGCACGCGCTCGCCGCGGCAGTGGCGTCGCCTGACTTCTACAAGCAGCCGGCACCCGACATTACCGCATCACTCGCGCGGCTCGACGCGATCGGCGAGAAGCTGCTCGAGACCTACGCCCGCTGGGACGAGCTCGACTCGCGCTCCTGACCACGTCCTGCCCCCGCACGTTCATTTCCCGCGCACGGCCTCCAGTGACCTGCGGTATCTTTCCGTGTTGGACACGGCGCGGCGGAGGCGCCGGAACGCTCGTGTCGCGTGGAGGCCCCGTATGCGGAGCGCCGGTCGATGGTTCGTCGTCGTGATGCTGTTGTTGACGGTAGGCGTGGGGCTGTCCGTTGTGCGTGCGGGCCAGCAGTCACCTGCCGCGCCGGCCGCCACGCCTCCCCTCCCCAAGCCGGTCCCGCCAGCGCATCACCTCAAACGCATTCTCATCGTGGGCGCCGCGCGGGGCTGGCAGCACGACTCCATTCCCGATGCGATGGCCACAATCTGGACGCTCGGTCAGACATCAGGGCTCTGGGAGTCGTACATCCGAACCGATTACGACCTGATCACGAAGAGGTTCGCCGGCATCAACGCCAAGAACCTCGATTGGTTCGACGCACTGGTATTCGTGAATACGACCGGCGAGATGCCGCTCGACGATCAGCAGCGCAAAGACCTGCTCGGATTCGTCCACGATGAGGGCAAGGGATTCGTAGGGGTCCACGCCGCGCTCGACGCCAACTACAAGTGGGCCGAATACGGCGAGATGATCGGCGGGTACTTCGACGAGCATCCGTGGATGACGTTCGACGCGCCGATTCTGCTCGAGGATCCGCAGTTCCCCGCGGTCCGTCACTTCCCGAAAGCCTTCACCAAGCGCGACGAGATCTATCAGGCAAAAACGTGGTCGCGCGACAAGGTGAACGTGCTGCTGCGGCTCGACGAGTCGAGGCTCAATTACGAGAACAACCCGCGCGTGCACCGCGCGGATCGTGACTTCGCCGTCGCCTGGTCGAAGTCGTACGGCAAGGGCCGCGTCTTCTACTCGACGCTCGGCCACACGAACGAGTCATGGC
>JBKPMA010000588.1:0-8358 GCA_046731935.1 Acidobacteriota bacterium | reverse complement strand
CTCGAAGAGGTACGCGCGCGTAATCCCCGCCAGCAGCCCTGCGTCGAGCGGGGGCGTGTAGATCGGACCTGCCTTGACGACGAAGAGGTTCGATTGCGAGCACTCGGCCAGCTCGCCCCGGTGATTGTGCATCAACGCTTCGAACGCACCTTGCCGCAACGCTTCCTGCATTGCCAGGGCGTTGTTCAGCAGGTTGTTCGACTTGATGAGTGGGTTGAGCGACGCAGGATGGTTGCGCACGGTCGCGACCATCGCGATGCGGACGCCCAACTCGTAGACGTCCCGGCCGGGCGGCACGTACTTCTTCGCAATGACGACGAGCGTCGGGTTCGGACAACCCGAGGGGTCGTAGCTGATCTCGCCCACGCCGCGCGTGAGGAGCAGCCGCACGTACGCCGACGGCGAGTCGGTCGTGCCGAGCTCCGCGGCGTCGACTGTGTCGTCCACGCGATCGCGTATCTCGCCGTCCGTGAACGGCACGGGAAGGGCCAGCCTGGCGGCAGACTCACGAAGCCGCCGCGTGTGCCTGTCGAAGAGAAACGGCAGCCCGTGGTACGTGCGGCAGACCTCGTAGACGCCTTCACCAAACAGAAAGCCGTGGTCGAGAACGGAAATCGTCGCTTCGTGTGCGGGACCGATTATCCCGTTCACGTTGATCATGGTCATTGAACCGCCGCTCCACGAGAGGCGGGGTCATGCAGTCCCGTCCTCGAATGCACCCCGCCGGAAGATGACGTGCGCTTCATGATGCCCTCTCGCCCCTCGATGTGGCAACCGGTGAGTCTCCGGAATCCGTGTGCTAGACTCCGCCCGACCGTGTCCGTAGGCGCCGGATGAGCCGCGCCCTTCCCACGATCCTGCCAAATCCTGCATGCGCATTCTCACCAGCGCGCAGATGCGCGAAGCCGACCGCCGCACGATAGAAGACATCGGCATTCCGGGGATTGTCCTCATGGAGAATGCCGGGCGGCAGGTCGTGGCGGCGATGGAAGCCACGTTCGAGGATCTCGAATCGCGCCACGTCGCGGTCCTCTGCGGCCGGGGGAACAACGGAGGGGACGGCTTCGTCGTCGCCAGGACGCTGCTGCAGCGCGGCGTCGAGACGTCGGTCTTTGTCGTGGGCGAGGTCGCCGAGATCAAAGGCGACGCACGGACGAATCTCGAAGTCCTCGGCCAGCTCGGACAGACCGTCGTCGAGGTCAACGACGACCAGGCGTGGGAGCTGCACTTCTCCGAGATCGCCGAGTGCGATTTGATCGTCGACGCCCTGTTCGGTACGGGGCTGAAGACGCCGCTGCAGGGCCTCTACGAGACGGTCGTTGCCGACATCAATTCGTCCGGGCTGCCCGTCGTGGCGATTGACCTGCCGTCCGGCTTGTCGGCCGACTCGCACGAACTGCTCGGCGACTGCATCGACGCGACGATCACCGTCACGCTGGGAGCGCCGAAGCTGCCGCTCGTGCTGCCGCCGGCGGAGCTGCACGCGGGCGACATCGTGATCGCCGATATCGGTATCCCGAGTCCCGTCATCGACGGCCTGGACGGATCCCGCGTGGAGCTGCTGACGCGAGGCCAGATGCGCGCGCTCGTGCATCCGCGCTCACCGGACTCGCACAAAGGTGACTTCGGCCACGTGCTGGTCGTCGCCGGGGCGCCCGGACACAGCGGCGCCGCACATCTCGCCGCGACCGCGGCGCTCAAGTCCGGAGCGGGACTTGTGACGCTCGCGACCGCGAAGTCCTGTCAGCCAATCGTGGCAGCGATGACGCCGGAGTACATGACCATCGGGCTGTCGGAATCCGACGACGGATTCGACGTCGCCGACCTGGACCGTCTTCTCCAGCACAACTGCGATGTGATCGCGATCGGGCCCGGACTCGGCACCGCGCCCGGCACGATGGCGTTCGTCCATGCATTGCTGGAGCGCGCCGGGACACCCATCGTCCTCGACGCGGACGCGCTCAACGCGTTTCAGGCGGATCCCGATCGACTGATGGGGGCGGAGGGTCGTGACGTCATCATCACGCCGCATCCGGGAGAGTTCGCCCGCCTGACCGGCGTCACGGCAGCGGAAGTTCAAGCGAATCGTGTCGAGCTGGCGCGGACGTTCGCGGCCACACACCACGTCTACGTGATCCTGAAAGGCCATCGCACTGTCATCGCGACGCCCGAGGAGCACGTCTTCATCAATCCGACCGGGAATCCGGGCATGGCGAGCGGCGGAATGGGCGACGTCCTGACTGGTATCGTGGCCGCGTGGCTCGGACAGCTTCTGGACGCCGAGGCTGCCTGCCGGCTGGGCGTGTACCTCCACGGCACGGCCGGCGATCTCGCCGAAGCGTCAGAAGGCGAAGTCGCGCTGATCGCGTCCGACGTCATCGCTCACCTGGGCGATGCCGTCCTCGAGCTGACGGCGAAACGACGGTCAGCGCCGCAGACTAGTCAACCCTGAGCGCCCGAATCGGATCGATCGCACCGGCCCTGCGTGCCGGGACCCAACTGGCCACTGCCGCGAGGCCGAGCAATATCGCGAGCGCGGCCGCAAACGTCAACCGATCGAACGCGGGAACATCGAAGAGCAGCCGCTTCAGGGCGGCCGCCGCGAGCCCGGCGCAGGGAAGTCCCACAACCAACCCAATCGCCGCCGGAACGAGTCCGTGTCTCGCGCTCAGCCCGACGATGTGGGCGCTCCGGGCGCCGAGCGCGAGCCGCACCCCGATCTCGAACGTGCGCTGCGCGACTGAATACGCGACGGCGGCGTAGATGCCGATTGCGGCGAGCAGCAGGGCGAGTACGGCGAACGCGGCGGTCAACTGAGCCCGCAGCCGTGATTCTCCCGTAGCCGCAGCCACGACGTCCTCGAGCGTCCTCGTGCCTGCAATCGGCTGCGCGGGGTCGATGTCGTGGACTGCGTCGGCAACAGCAGCAGCTGCCAAACGCGGATCGTCCGCCGTGCGGACCACGAATGTGAGCTGGCGAGTCGGGTGCTGCGCCAGCGGCATGATGAGTGCGGGCTGCGCGCCGGCGTTCAGCGCCTGTGCACGAACGTCCGCGACGACGCCGACGATCACGCGATACGCGGCTGGGAAATCGTGGATCGGCGGACGATCTGGAGCGACGAAGCGCAAAGCCTCGTTCGACAGCGCGATGCGCCGTCCGATCGGATCGACGCCGGGGAAGTACTTTCGAGCCATCGCGTCGTTGATGATCGTTACGCGCGCTGCCAGGGCATCGTCGGACGCGGTGAAGAAACGGCCGCGGGCCAGCCTGACTCCTGCCGCCTGGAACCATCCGGGCGACGCCGACGAGTATTGCGTGCGCGGCTCTTTGCCTGGTTCCGGTTCGGCGCCGCCCTCGATCCGGAAGTCCGATGTCGGAACCGGGCCGGTGAGCGGCAACTGATCGCTGGCGCCTGCGGCAGCGACGCCAGGGCTGGCCTGGAGTCGCACAGTCAGTCGATCCGCAAATGCCACAATCCGCGCGGGGTCGCCGTAGGCTCGTGCGGGCAAGGCGAGGTCCACCGCAATCGCGTGTGCCGCGACGAAGCCGGGGTCGACGGCCGCAAGTGCGGCAAAACTGCGTGTGAGCAATCCGGCGCCAGTCAGCAGCACCAGCGACAACGCGACCTGCACTGCGACGAGTGCCGCCTGCCATCGTCCACGCCGCGACGTCAGTCGCGAGCCGTCTTTGAGCGGCGTCGCGTGTCGAGACTGCAGCGCCGGCACGAGCCCGAACATCACTCCCGTCACCACTGCCAGGAGCACGGCGAACACGACGGCCGCCGGGTTGAGCGCCAGATCGCTTGGCGCGAGCCGCCACGGGACGAACGGACTGTGATCGCCGGCGACAAGTGTCGCGAGGACGTCGCGCGTCCACTCAGCGACGAGCAGTCCGCTGAGCGCCCCGCCGACTGACAGGATCACGCTCTCGGTCAATAGCAGCCGTACGATGCGCGCCGGCGACGCGCCAACCGCGGTGCGGACCGCCAGCTCACGGTCGCGTCCGCTCGCGCGGATGAGGAGCAGCCCAGCCACGTTCGTACACGCCAGCAGCAGGACGAGCGTCGCGGCACCTGTGAGTGCGAGCACGAGCGGCTGCCGGGCGGCGCTCAACTGCTCGCGCGAGGTGCGCACGATCAACGTCCAGTCGCGCAGCGGCGGAAAATCGCGGCCGATAGCGCGTGCGATCGCGCCGAGTTCGGCCCGCGCCGTCGCGACGGTCGCGCCAGGTGCCAGGTGAGCGACGATTCCCATAGCGGCCATCGGCGCGAAACGGCGTGCCTGAAACGGATCCGACCCGAGCGGCAGCCAGACGTCGGGGGAACGCGGGTAGTCGACGAAGCGGAAGCTCGACGGAAGAATTCCCACGACCGTATATGCGTCGCCGTCCAGCGACAACGAGCGGCCCACGACGTCGTCGGCGGCGGCGAAACGATCCTGCCAGAGGCGTCCGCTGATCATCGCGACGCGAGGCGTACCCATCCGGTCGTCTGCCGCGGTGAAGCCTCGTCCCCGTACGGGCTGCCCTCCGAGCAGAGGCAGCAGGCCGGAGGAGACGACGGCATACTGCACGTCGATCGGGTTCCCGCCATCGGTCAGGCTGAATCGTGTGTCTGGCAGGGACGTCCATGCTTCAACGCGGTCCAGGCTGTGCGAGCGCTCGCCAACCGTAAGGGCCACCGGCAGGGAGACGGGCAAGAGCGGCATCGGTGAGGCGGGCCGGTGGCCCCACACGAACACGAGTCGGTCCGCCTCGGGATATGGCAGGCTGCGATAGACCATCGCCTCGAGCGCCGTGAACATCGCCGTGTTCACGCCCAGACCAAGAGCGAGGGTCACGACGACCGCAATGGTGAAACCGGGTGTCGCCGACAGGCGCCGCGCCGCGTATCGCACGTCCGTCCAGACCGTGGCCATGGCCCCTCCCAAAGAATGTCGTTAGGCGAGGCCTCAACAAGGTCCGTACCACGTCTCAGGCGAGCCTGGGTGACGGACCTCGCAGGGATTCGAGCGGGAGTGAATAGATCGTGCGCGCTGGCGGGACGCCGGGTGTGCGGATTCGAACAGGTCAGAATCGACGTGTCATCATTCCTTCGGGCGCAGCGACACGTCGTCGTCTTCATCGGCGCGCCGGCGGCGATCGTCGACAAGAATGCGGCGTTCGTCCTGACCCTGGGGGTCGATCTGAACCAGGATGGAGAGATTCGGTGCGTCCTCCCATCGTTCCGCCCATTCGACCGCTAGCAGCGAGTCCCCCGTCAGCAAGTCATCGAGTGCCAGGTCGGCCGCCTCGGTGCTGTTGAGACGATAGAGATCGGCGTGCTGGAGCGTCAGGCGACCCCGATACTCCTGGACCAGCGTGAAGGTGGGGGAGGAGACATCCGCGGGATCGACGCCCAGACCGACCGCCAGGCCTCGCACGAACGCTGTCTTGCCGGCCCCGAGGGGACCGAGGAGCAGCACGACATCGCCGGGGCGCAGGCTCGTCGCCAAGCGCGTCGCCGCCGCTTCGGTCTCGCGCTCACTTCGAGAGGTGATGACTAGAGGCACGACGGTGTCTACAGATTGCAATGACGATGGACGAATGACGATTGACGAATTCGAGCTGCCGCTCGTCGAGCGGTGTGGAGACCGCAGACTGTAGACCGAAGAACCGGCGAGTGTCTACTCGCTTCGGTAGTTGGGCGCTTCCTTCGTGATCGTGACGTCGTGCACGTGGCTTTCACGTGCGCCCGCAGGGGTGATCCGCACGAGACGGGCCGTCCGCTGCAACGTCGGGATGTCCGGTGCGCCGCAGTAGCCCATTCCGGCGCGAAGACCGCCCACCAGCTGGTGGACCATCATTGCCACCGGGCCCTTGTGCTGCACACGGCCTTCGATACCTTCGGGCACGAGCTTGTCGCTGCCGCCGGCCTCGAGATCGAACTCGTCCTGGAAGTAGCGGTCGCGGCTGCCGCGACGCATCGCCCCGATGGACCCCATGCCGCGATATTCCTTGAAACTGCGGCCCTGGTAGATCGTCATCTCGCCCGGGCTTTCGTCGGTGCCGGCGAACAGGTTACCAATCATGGTGCAGGACGCTCCCACGGCAATCGCCTTGGTGATGTCGCCGGAGAAGCGGATGCCGCCGTCCGCAATGACGGGCACGCCATAGCGGGCCGCGGCGCGCGCGCACTGCGAGATTGAGGAAATCATCGGTACGCCCACGCCCGCGATGATCCGAGTGGTGCAGATCGATCCGGCACCGATCCCGACCTTCACGGCGTCTACGCCGAGCCCGATCAGCGCCTCGGTCGCTTCGGCGGTCGCGACGTTGCCGGCCACGACATCGACGTCGGGGAACTGGCGGCGGATGCGACGCACCGTGTCGAGCACGCCCTGCGAGTGTCCGTGCGCGGTGTCGACGACGAGGGCGTCCACGTGCGCGGCGACCAGCGCTTCCGCGCGATCCATCGTGTCCCGCGCGACACCGATGGCCGCGCCCACGCGAAGCCGACCCAGCGAATCCTTACAGGCGTTGGGATACTTGACCGCCTTCTGGATGTCCTTCACCGTGATCAGGCCCTTGAGCATGTAGTCCTGATCCACGACGAGCAGTTTCTCGACTTTGTGCTGGTGCAGAATCTCGCGCGCTTCCTCGAGCGTCGTGCCCACCGGGACGGTCACGAGATTCTCGCGCGTCATGACCTCGCTGATCGGCCGCTGTACGTTGGTCTCGAACCGCAGATCGCGGTTCGTGAGGATGCCGACGAGCCGTCCTTCCTTGTTGCCGTCTTCGGTGATCGGCACGCCCGAGATCCGGTACTTCTGCATCAGCTCGAGCGCTTCGGCGATGCGGTGCCGGGGCGAGAGCGTGACCGGGTTCACGATCATCCCGCTCTCGGACCGCTTGACGCGGTCCACCTCGGAGGCTTGCTCGTCGATCGAGAGATTCTTGTGGATCACGCCGATCGCGCCGTGCTGGGCCATTGCGATGGCGAGCAGCGATTCCGTGACGGTGTCCATCGCCGCGCTGACCAGCGGCACGTTGAGGGTGATGTTGCGGGAGAACCGGGTGGAGACGTCGACCTGCGTGGGCACGACCTGCGAGTGCTGCGGCACGAGCAGGACGTCGTCGAATGTGAATGCGGTTTCAATGACGTGATCGAGGCGCTCAGCGGTCGGCAGTTCGGTCTTCAGTTCCATACGAAGTGGTCCCTCGGTTGCCGTGATGCCGTCAGGCCGCCCCAGCCCCGTGGCATTTCTTGTACTTCTTTCCACTGCCACACGGACAGGGATCGTTTCTGCCTACCTTCGCGACATCCCGCCGAACGGTCTTCACCGCGGCGTCGTCGCCGCCTGTGCGCGCCGGCTTGGGTGCGAATGGGTTGGCGGTTGCGGCTGCCTGGCGCTGTCCGCTCGCAGCTGCTCCGGCTGGCTCACCCGGATCGTTCAAGGTGAACGATTGTGGGCGCCGTGGGCGCGGCGCGATGGGTCTCGGCGCGCGCGTGCCGGGACCGCCGGCCGGGCCAGGTCCGCCTGCGGCGGTGCCGCCCGCCTGATCGGCCGGCGGCTCGATCACCGGGCGCAGCCACCAGAGATACCGCACGATTTCTTCGTCGATGCGGGCCTTCATGGCCTGAAAGAGCTCGAAGCTCTCGCGCTTGTACTCGACGAGCGGGTCGCGCTGCCCGTAACCGCGGAGACCGATGCCTTCTTTCAGGTGGTCCAGGCTGTAAAGATGGTCCTTCCACTGCGTATCGACGATCTGCAGCATGATGTCGCGCTCGATTCGCTGGAGCAGTTCAGACCCGATGAGCGCTTCCTTGGCCTGATACTCCGACGCGATGCGGGACCAGATGGCGTCGCGAATCTCTCCGCTCGACGCCGATGCAAAATCGATCGTCGTGAAGTCTTCGTGCGCCAGTCCGAAGACGCGCGTCACTTCCTGCTTGAACCCGTCGAGATCCCAGCTCTCGATCTCCATCTCGGCGCCGATGAAGCGATCGACGATATCGTCCAGGAGATCTTCGGCGAGTCCCATCAGGTAGCCGCGGAGATCGACGGTCTCGTCTTCGTCGATCCGCACCGTGCCTTCCAGGATCTCGCGACGCAGCGAGTAGATGTTCTCCCGCTGCTTGTTCATGACGTCGTCGTACTCGAGCAGGTGCTTCCGGATGCCGAAGTTCTGCGCCTCGACTTGGCGCTGCGCCCGCTCGATCGCCCGCGTGACCATGCGGTGCTCGATGGGCACGCCTTCTTCCATCCCGAGCCGCTGCATCAGACCCGAAATGCGATCGGATCCGAAGATCCGCATCAGGTCGTCTTCGAGCGAGAGATAGAAGCGTGACGATCCCGGATCTCCCTGGCGGCCGGCGCG
>JBKPMA010000587.1:0-1417 GCA_046731935.1 Acidobacteriota bacterium | reverse complement strand
ATGCCGGCCCCCATCAGCCCCATGCTCAGGAGCATCGCCGGTTTGCGTCCGGCGCGATCGGCAAATCCGCCGAGCACGAAGGCGCCAAGCGGACGGGTGAGAAATCCGGCCCAGAAAGTCGCCAGCGATCCCATCAGGCTGAGGAACCTGTTTTCCGACGGGAAGAACGTATTGCCGATCTGAATGGCGAAGAACGCGAACGTGATGAAGTCGTAGCACTCGAGGCCGTTGCCGAGCGTGGCGGCCACAACCGCACGGCGCCGCTCAGCAGGAGTGAGATGGTCGATCCGTACCTGCGCAGCCGTATCTGTCGCTTGTGTCTGCATGTCGCGACGCCTTGTACGCGTCTCCGGAACGAGCGCTGAACCGGCGTCTGCGCCGGCGCTGTCGCCGCGGCTTCACATCGTGCGCACCGACGCTCCATGAGGGCGCGGTCGCGCAGCGACGACTACGGGACGTCGACGCGGATCTTGCTGATGTCGGTGTTGGTCATCAGCAGGACGTTCTTGGCATTGCCCTCGAAACAGGCGTACTCAATCGGCACGTAGTCCTTCGGCGCGCGCGCAAAGCCATACCAGGCCAGCGTGATCGGCTGCGTGAACACCTTCTCGTCGGTGATCCGCGCTTCGTAGTGAATCGTGTTCGCGTCGATGGGCGTGTAGCGCTCGGTCACACGATAGAGCTCGCTATGCGGGATGCCGTGCCCGCTCGCCAGCGACTCCGCCCCGATCTGCCCGTCGTTGCCCTGGGAAGCGATGACCCGGTTGTTGTCGAAGTTGGTGGTGAAGTTCGTGACCTCGACGACGAGCGTGTTGCCTTCCCAGTGACCGCGCGACACGCCCAGGCCCTTCCTGATCGCCGGATCGAGCGGCGCACGGTTGTCGAGCGGAATGGTCCGATAGAGATGGCTCTGCTCGTAGAAAATGACCACGTAGCCGGGCTTCTGGAAAATCTGATAGCCGACCACGACCTGCGGCACCGTGATTCGCGGCACGCCCGGCTCCAGGCACAGGACGCGTCCGTCGAGGTACTCGATCTGGCTCTGGCGCGACATGATTTCCTTGCGCCTGGCGAGCGCTTCGGGCCTCAATGGAATCTTGCCGTCAGTAGGATCGACGACCGCGGGCCGTGCGATCGCGCCGGCCGGGAGCTTCGCGCGATCGTTCAGCCCGTACATATACTCGCCGCCGGCGCGATTGGCGGGCCGCCGTGCAGTGGCCGGCACAAGCGGCGTCTCGATATTCCTCGGCAGCGGAATGCCGACGTAAAGCCCCGAGATATCGGGCTGGCCGTCCGGCGTGCGCGGGGGAACGTAGCTGGTGACCGGTCGTGTGTACGGCGGATAGTCAGCGGGTGCGGCCGGCGCAGGTTGAGCGGCAGGCGCAGTGTTTCCCTGTGCCGCTCCGGCGCCCTGGGC
>JBKPMA010000586.1:0-4205 GCA_046731935.1 Acidobacteriota bacterium | reverse complement strand
GTCTACCGGGCCGACGAATGGCGGTTGAGTGCCGTGCGCATCCGGGAAGAGCAGGCGCGGCTGCAGCGTGAGATCGACCGCCGCAGTGAAGCGCTGACCGAGGCGTTCCAGGAGCTCGAGTACGCACACGCAGGAGCGCTCGAGTCGCTCCTTGTCACGCTCAACACGAGAAATCCGGAAGCGTGCGCGCATGCGAAGCGCGTGGCCAAGATGGCCGTCGCGCTCGCGCAGGCGCTGGCCGTCAACGACGCCGACCTCATGGAGATCGAGCGCGGTGCGCTGCTCCACGACATCGGCAAGGTCGCGATGCCCGATGCGCTGATCCACAAGCCGGGTCCGCTGACCGAGGACGAGATCGCGATCATCCGCACGCACGCGCAGATCGGCCACGACATCGTCGCGGTCGTGCCGTCGCTCAAGGAGCCCGCGCGCATCGTCCTTTATTCGCACGAGTCGTGGGACGGCACGGGCTATCCGACGGGACTGACCGGCGATGACATTCCGCTGGGATCCCGCATCACGGCCGTCGTGGATACGTTCGATGCGCTGACGTGGGGACGTGTGTATCGAGACCCCGTGTCGTACGCAAGGGCCGCCGCCGAGCTCGTGCGGTGTTCCGGCACACAGTTTGACCCGTTGGTCGTGCATGCCTGGCTGAGAGTCGCCGAGCAGTTTCAGCCTGCGGCTGCGTGAGCCGGGCCTGATCTCGCCCGGCACGACGCCGGGCACCGTGGAGACGGTAGCGCGATGTTTCTAGTAATCGGAATGCTGATCGTGACCGGGTGCGTCGCCGGCGGTTACATGCTGGAGGGCGGCAACCTGAAGGTATTGTTCCAGCCGACCGAGGTGCTGATCATTGGCGGCGCCGCCATCGGCCAGCTGCTCATCGCCACGCCGATGTCGATCGTCAAGGCGATGGTCGGGCAGTTCAAGTGGTTCTTCTCGGGTGGCAACTCGAAGGACGACTATCTCGAGCTGCTGGGCCTCCAGTACCAGCTGTTCAAGCTGGTGCAGCAGTCGGGCGTCATGTCGCTCGAGTCGCACTTCGAGGATCCGGAGAAGAGTCCGGTACTGTCGAAGTATCCAGGGTTTCTGCATCGCCATCACGCGCTCGACTTCCTGTCCGACTCGGTGAAGGTCATCATCATCGGCGGCATCTCGCCGCACGATCTCGAAGCGCTGATGGACGAGGACCTCACGATCCAGCACGAGGCCGAGCTGAAGCCGTCTGCCACGCTCAACAAAACCGGCGACGCGATGCCCGGCCTTGGCATCGTCGCGGCCGTGCTGGGCGTCGTCATTACGATGGGCGCCATCGACGGCCCGCCCTCCGAGATCGGCGAGAAGGTCGCCGCCGCGCTCGTCGGCACCTTCCTGGGGATCCTGATGTGTTACGGCTTCGTCGGCCCGATGGCGACCTTCATGGAGCACCGGGTGAACGACCTCGGACGGTATGAGCAGTGCCTCAAGACCGGACTGCTCGCCGTCTACAAGGGATTCCCGCCGGCAATAGCCGTGGAGTTCGCGCGCCGTGTGCTGCCTCTCGACGTGCGGCCCAGCTTCGACGAGACGGAGAAGTACTGCAAGAACTCGGGGAAGGCGCCGGACGCGCAGGCCGCGGCGGCCGCATAGGCGAACGAGCCGCTCATGAAGAACGCACCGGTCATCATCGTCAAGAAGAAGAAGGGACACGGCCACGGCCATCACGGCGGCGCGTGGAAGGTCGCGTACGCCGACTTCGTCACGGCCATGATGGCGTTCTTCCTCGTGCTCTGGATTGTTGGGCAGAGCCGGCCCGTCAAGGCAGGTGTGGCCGGCTATTTCCGGGATCCAGGCGTACTCGAGAACGCACGATCGAACGGCATCCTGCCCGGCGGGAACGAAGGCGTCTCGGCCAACACGCCACCGAATCTGCAGTCGTCGACGGGTAAAGGGAAGTCGGACGAGCCGTCGGCTGACGCACAAGCCGCACTCCGCCATGCAGGCGAGCTGCTGCGCGAACGTCTCGCTCGAATGCCGGAGCTCGCGAAGCTGCAGAAACAGGTCGAGATTCAGCTCACGCGCGACGGCCTTCGCATCGAACTGATCGAAACGTCAGACTCGCTGTTCTTCGATACCGGCAGCGCGGCGCTCAAAGGCGACACCGTCAAGCTGCTCGGCGTCATCGCGACCGAGCTCGGTTCGCTGCAGAACTCGATCGTGATCGAGGGACACAGCGACAGCCGCCGCTACTCAACCTCCGGCATCTACTCGAACTGGGAGCTGTCGTCCGATCGCGCCAACGCCGCGCGCCGCGTGATGGAGCAGGAGGGTCTCCATCCCAACCAGATCAGTGAGGTGCGCGGGTACGCCGATACGCGGCTTCGCGTGCCGGCGGATCCGCTCGATGCCCACAACCGTCGTGTCTCGATCATCGTGTCGAACATGGCCGCCGCACCTCGCGCCGACGCCGGCGCCGCGCCTCCGGCCTCGACCGGCAACGTCGACATCGCGCCGCACGCCGAGGCCGCTCCGGCCGCAACCGAGCACGGCAAGAAGGAAGACTGACCTCGATGAGCGGCTGGACGGTCGGCAAAAAGCTCTTCACCGGTGTGGGCCTGCTGGCCGCCATGCTGGTCCTGACCGGCAGCGCGTCGGTCGCGATCCTCGCATCGATGAAAGAGCAGCTCGACATCGCGACACATCGCACCGGCCGCGAGATCGATCTCGCCCTGCGCCTCCAGATGAACGCCAAGACCATGCGGAGCGAACAGCGCCATGTGCTGCTCGCCGGGTTCAACAAGGACGAGCAGATGCTCCGCGACGCGCAGCGTGCGATCGACGGCGTGTTGACGCTGCAGGATCGTCACATCCGCGACATGGAGTCGCTGCTCGAGTCGGCGAGCCACCCCTCGAACCTCATGGCAATTGCCACGGCAACCCACGAGTGGCAGCAGGTGAACGACGAAGTCGTGCGGTCGATGGCTGCCGGCCGGATGCAGGATGCCGTCACGCTGGCCCGCACCCGCGGGAACGCCCTCGTGGACGCGATCGACCACGAGTCCGACGACCTGCTGTCTCAGCTCGTCAACCGCACCAACGACGCCGTCATCGACCAGGAAACCGCGTACGTCCGGGCGCGCTGGGGCCTGCTCGCGCTGATCGTCGGCACGACCGCCGTTGCAGGATTGGTGCTCGTGGTCGTCCGCGGCGCGACGCGCCAGCTTCGCCGATCGGCGGCGGATATGCGCGATGGCGCGGAACACGTGGCGTCCGCGGCGGCGCAGGTCTCGACGTCTGCACAGGCGCTGTCGCTCGGAGCGTCCGAGCAGGCCGCGTCCCTCGAGGAAACCTCGGCATCCATGGAACAGATGGCGGCCATGACCAGCCGCACCGCCGCTAATTCGCAGCAGGTGGCAGACGTCATGGCCGAAGTCGACGCCACCGTGACGCGCTCGAACGCGGCGCTGACGTCGATGGTGTCGTCGATGGCAGCCATCGAGGATTCTAGCCATCGTGTCGGCAAGATCATCAAGACCATCGACGAGATCGCGTTTCAGACGAACATCCTGGCGCTGAACGCGGCGGTCGAGGCCGCACGCGCCGGCGAGGCCGGGATGGGGTTCGCGGTCGTCGCCGACGAGGTGCGGAACCTCGCGCAGCGATCCGCGCAGGCAGCGAAAGACACCGCGTCCCTCGTCGAAGCGTCGTTGGCCACGTCTGGCGAAGGCGCGAAGAACGTTGCTCAGGTGGCACAGTCGATCCAAGCCATCACGTCAGGCGTGTCGCGGGTTAAAGGGCTTGTCGAAGAGGTCAGCGCGGCAAGTCACGAACAGTCGCAAGGGATCCAGCAGGTCTCGCAGGCCATCGCGCGCATGGAGCGCGTCACGCACAACACGGCCGCCACGGCCGAAGAGAACGCCGCGGCGAGCGAAGAGCTGAGCGCTCAGGCCGAAGTCTCCATGAGCATCGTGCACCAGCTGCAGGCCATGGTCGGCCTGGGACGTCGCGCGGCCGATGGCCGCCGGCAGGGGCGCAGCAGTCAGGGCGCTGGAACGGCCTCCCCGCCGAATCTGTCGCCATTCGCCAGGCGAGCAGGCAAGGCCGGGGGCACGCGGTCAGAGGAGTCGCATCCGCTTGGGACGGGCACGTTCGGCTCGTTCTGAGTGATCGTCTGACGCCGCCGCACACGTTGGCAGGCTGACGCATGTCCGAACCTTCAGCTG
>JBKPMA010000585.1:0-4146 GCA_046731935.1 Acidobacteriota bacterium | reverse complement strand
AGCCGCATGCGGCAGAAGCTCGTGGAGAACGTGTAGCGATGAGCATCAAGGCTGAAGACATCTCGAGGATCATCCGCGAACAGATCGGCGGATTCGCGGCCGACGTCGACGTCGCGGAAATGGGCACGGTCGTCTCCGTTGGCGACGGCATCGCCCGTGTGCATGGCGTCGAGCGCGCCATGGCCGGCGAGATGCTGCTCTTTCCGCACGACGTCTTCGGCATCGCGCTGAACCTCGAGGAAGACGGCGTCGGCGTTGTGCTGCTCGGCGAGTATCGCGAGATCCGGCAAGGCGACCCGGTCAAGCGCACAGGACGCATCATCTCGGTGCCGGTGGGCGACCAGTTGCTCGGTCGCGTGGTGAACGCGCTTGGCCAGCCGATCGACGGCAAGGGCCCGATCCTGACGGAGACCTTCGCGCCGATCGAGCGGTTGGCGCCGGGCGTCGTGGATCGCCAGCCCGTGCGCGAGCCGATGCAGACCGGGCTCAAGGCGATCGACGGCATGGTGCCGATCGGCCGTGGACAGCGTGAGCTGATCATCGGCGACCGCCAGACCGGCAAGACGGCGGTCGCGGTCGACGCGATCATCAATCAGAAGTCTACCGGCGTGGTCTGCATCTACAACGCGATCGGCCAGAAGCAGTCCACGGTGGCGCAGGTGGTCCGGACGCTCGAAGAAGCCGACGCGATGCGCTACACGATCGTCGTTGCGGCTGCGGCGTCGGATCCGGCGCCGATGCTCTATATCAGCCCGTACTCGGCGACGACGATGGGCGAGTTCTTCCGCGACAGCGGACGTCACGCCCTGTGTATCTACGACGATCTCTCGAAGCACGCCCAGGCATACCGTGAGATTTCGCTGCTGCTGCGCCGGCCGCCCGGCCGCGAAGCGTATCCCGGCGACGTCTTCTATCTGCATTCGCGCCTGCTGGAGCGTGCGGCGAAACTGAACGACAAGCTCGGCGGCGGGTCGCTCACGTCGCTTCCGA
Source organism: Acidobacteriota bacterium (assembly GCA_046731935.1). Classification (GTDB taxonomy): domain Bacteria; phylum Acidobacteriota; class Vicinamibacteria; order Vicinamibacterales; family JAENWD01; genus CAVUPP01. The sequence continues at coordinate 3,156 of JBKPMA010000585.1, read as the reverse complement.
TCATCGAGACGCAGGCTGGCGACCTGTCGGCGTACATCCCGACCAACGTCATCTCGATCACCGACGGGCAGATCTTCCTCGAATCAGACCTGTTCAATCAGGGCGTCCGTCCGGCGATCAACGTCGGCAACTCAGTGTCCCGCGTCGGCGGATCGGCGCAGATCAAGGCGATGCGGCAGGTCGCGGGCACGCTGCGGCTCGACCTCGCGCAGTACCGCGAGCTCGCGGCCTTTGCGCAGTTCGGCAGCAGCGATCTCGACAAAGCGACGCAGCAGCAGCTCAATCGCGGCTCGCGCCTGGTCGAAATTCTCAAGCAGCCGCAGTATCAACCGCTCGCGGTCGAGCGGCAGGTGGCAATCATCTTCGCCGGCACGAACGGATATCTCGACGATGTCGATCTGGCGGAGGTCGGAACCTACGAGACGGAACTGCACAAGTTCCTCGACTCGCGGCATGCGGCGTTGACCACGTCGATCCGCGAGAAGAAGACGCTCGACGACGATCTCAAAGCGCAACTCGGCGCGTCGCTCAAGGAATTCAAGGCGGAATTCAACGCCAGGAAGAAGTGACCCTTGGGTGAATCGTCACTCGTCAATCCGCCATCGTCATTGCAAGAGTCCACCACAAGATGCCGTCACTGATCGATCTCAGACGCCGCGTCCGCGCGACCAAGTCGACGCAGCAGATCACGAAGGCCATGAAAATGGTCTCCTCGTCGAAGCTGCGCCGTGCTCAGGAGCGCATGGCGCACAGCCGGCCCTTTGCGATCGGCATGGAACGCGTCTTCAACAGCGTGGCCTCCCGGACCGATTCTTCGCGCCATCCGCTGCTGGCCGAGCGGGTCGCCGGCGACAAGACCCTGCTCGTCATCATCACGGCCGATCGGGGGCTGTGCGGCAGCTTCAATGCGAACGTCATCAAGGCCGCGACGCACTTCGTGTTGGAGCACAAGTTCAAGCGCGAAGAGGTCGCGCTTGCGCTCGTCGGGCGCAAAGGCCGCGACCTGCTGATCCGGCGCGGCTTCGACGTGCGCTACGAAGAGACCGGCCTGTTTCAGAACGTCAAGTGGTCGAGCGCGCAGAAGATCGCGCAGACGTGCATCACTGAGTTCACGACCGGCGACGTGACCCATGTCTACCTGGTCTACAACCAGTTCAAGTCGATGATCGCGCAGCAAGTGGTGGTCGAGCAGCTGCTGCCGATTCCGCGCAAGGCACCCGAGACGCCGGGCGAGGCTATCGACTACCTCTTCGAGCCGGATCCCGAGCAGCTGCTGAACTCGCTGCTGCCATTCCATGTGGCGGTGCAGATCATGCGGGCGCTCGTGGAGTCGTCGGCCGCGGAGCACGCCGCGCGCATGACGGCGATGGAAAACGCCACGCGCAACGCGAGCGAAATGGTCGATCAGTTGACGCTGTACATGAACAAAGTGCGGCAGGCCGCAATTACACGCGAGATCATCGAGGTCGTCTCCGGCGCGCAGTCCGTCTGACGCGCCTACTGGATCCTATGGCTACAGCAACGGCAACAGCGTCGAAGGTCGGGCGGATCATTCAGGTGATCGGGCCCGTGGTGGACGTCGAGTTCGAGGAGGGCTACCTGCCCGCCATCTACTCGGCGCTGCGGATCACCGGCGAAGCCGGCGGGCAGCAGCTTGACGTCATCGCGGAGGTGGAACAGCACCTCGGTGAGAACCGCGTGCGCGCCGTCGCGATGAAGCCAACCGACGGCATGCAGCGCGGGATGGCGGCGACCGACACGGGCTCACCGATCACGATGCCCGTCGGGTCCGCCACGCTCGGCCGCGTCTTGAACGTGTTAGGCGAGCCGGTCGACTTCCGGGGCGAAGTGGCCGCCACCGAGCACTGGCCGATCCACCGCAGCGCGCCAACGCTGGAAGAGCAGTCCACCGAACTGAAGATGTTCGAGACGGGCATCAAGGTCATCGACCTGCTCGAACCGTATCTCCAGGGCGGCAAGATTGGCCTGTTCGGCGGAGCCGGCGTCGGCAAGACCGTCATCATCATGGAGCTCATCAACAACATCGCCATGAAGCACGGCGGCGTCTCCGTGTTTGGCGGTGTAGGCGAGCGCACCCGCGAAGGCAACGACCTCTGGCTCGAGTTCCAGGAGTCAGGCGTCATCGACATGAAGGATCCGTCGAAGTCGCGTGCCGCGCTGGTCTACGGACAGATGACTGAGCCGCCAGGCGCACGTCTGCGCGTCGGTCTGTCGGCGCTCACCGTGGCCGAGTACTTCCGCGATGCGGAGAGCAAGGACGTGCTGCTCTTCATCGACAACATCTTCCGCTTTACCCAGGCCGGATCCGAGGTGTCGGCACTTCTCGGCCGTATGCCGTCGGCCGTCGGCTATCAGCCAACGCTGCTGACCGAGATGGGCGAACTGCAGGAGCGCATCACGTCCACCCGCAAGGGGTCGATTACGTCCGTGCAGGCGATCTACGTGCCCGCCGATGACTACACGGATCCGGCGCCCGCGACGACGTTTGCGCACCTCGACGCCACGACGAACCTGTCGCGGTCGATCGCCGAGCTCGGCATCTACCCGGCTGTGGATCCGCTCGCGTCCACCTCGCGCATTCTCGACCCGCGCGTGATCGGCCAGGAACACTACGCGGTCGCTCGCCAGGTGAAGCTCATTCTGCAGCGCTACAAGGACCTGCAGGACATCATCGCGATCCTCGGCATCGACGAACTGTCGGAGGAGGACAAGCTCGCAGTCTCGCGCGCCCGCAAGATCCAGCGCTTCCTGTCGCAGCCGTTCTTCGTCGCGTCGCAGTTCACCGGCCGTGAAGGCAAGTACGTGCCCATTGCCGAAACGGTGCGCGGCTTCAAGGAAATCGCGGCCGGACAGCACGACGGCATCCCCGAGCAGGCGTTCTACATGCAGGGCACCATCGACGAAGTGCTCGAAAACGCCAAGAAGATGAAGGGCTAGCATGGCGCCTCCGCTGCCGACGAAGATCGCGCTCGAAATCGTGACCCCGGTGCAGCAGTTCGAGCACGACGTCGACGAAGTCGTCCTGCCGGGTGTGGAGGGCGAGTTCGGCGTGCTCCCAGGACACACGCCGCTCCTCGCAGTCCTCCAGACCGGGCGGATGTGGTACCGGCAGGGCAAGGAGAAGCGGTACCTGGC
>JBKPMA010000584.1:0-6250 GCA_046731935.1 Acidobacteriota bacterium | reverse complement strand
CCGCGATGCGGCAGTCCTGTACCACTGTATGAACCCTGACTACTCGGTGGCCGTGTGGAACGTGACGCTGCCGGTGTGGCAGCAGAACCTGCTTGCCGCCGCCAAGCACGCCGGCGCGCGCCTGGTGGTACTGGAGAACATCTACGCCTTCGGCGATCTTGGCGGCCGACCACTCACGGAGTCGACGCCGCGGCACCCGCGCAGCCGGAAGGGCGAGATCCGCGCGCGCCTGGCCGAAGGATGGTACGGCGCACACGCACGCGGCGATGCGCGTATCGTCCTCGGACATGGGTCGGATTTCTTCGGACCACGCGGGACGCAGACCTTCTTCGAGGAACGGTTCTGGACGCGTGTGCTCGCCGGCAAGAGCGCGCAAGTGCTGGTCCCGCCGGACCAGCCGCACACATACCACTACATACCGGATGTCGCGGCAGGTCTCGCCACACTCGGCACGGCCCCGGACGACGCGTACGGCATCGGCTGGATGCTGCCGTGCGCGCCAGCCGTCACGACTCGCGAGCTGATTGCGCTGATGGGTAAACACCTCGGGCGCGACGTGAAAGTGGACGTGCTGCCAACGATTGTCCGTCAGGGATTGAAGCTGTTCATTCCCCTGCTGAGGGAATTCGAGGAAATGCGCTATCAGTGGGACGCGCCGTTCATCGTCGACGACTCACGCTTCCGCGCCCGCTTCGACAGCGCCCCGACGCCGCTCGATCGAGCGACCGCAGAGACGGTCGATTGGGCGAGGAGGTACTACTCAAAGGTCTAAGGGTCGAAAGGTCGAAGGGTCAGAGAGTCGCACGATGTGGCGACGGGGTTATTCTTCCGTCGCGGTGGGCGCTATCGCACATGTGGAGCCGGGGTCATTCTTCCCGTCGTCCAATGTACCCCGGCGTGGGACTATCTTCGCGGCATGATCTCGATATAGTCGATCGCCGCTCTGTCGCCATCGTCAGGAACGCCGACGATACGGATCGTATCGTTGGGACGCAGGGCGAGCCCGCGCACACGATGCCACGTCGATGTGTGCGCGTCGATTTTCGTGCTGGGCAGCGTGTCGTCTGCCGACCACGACGTGACCCGCTGGTCGTTCACGAACAGGGAGAAACGCGCGACACCGTCGCGGATGTCGAAGTACTGCACGGCGAGATCGTACCAGCCGGCTGCGCCGTGGTAGACCGTTTGCGCCTCGCAGGCATGAGCCCCTGCGCCACACGCGACGGCACGACTGTCCGATGCCGCTTCCCACGGCAGCACTGCTTCAGGCTGGTAGCCCGTCAGGGTCATAGACTCCGCCTCGATCCGGCCCGGATGATGACCCGCCCGATTCTGAGCGTCCGCGATCCCCGACGTCTTCCAGAACCACGTGACGACGGCGTCGCGCCACACACGCGCGTGCCCCGCCTGGTACTCCAGTCTGGCCAGCACGGCGTGATAACGCGTTTCGTCGATCGCGCCTTCGAGCGACTCCCAGTCGTCCACATAGCGGGCAGCGTCCGCCGCTCCGGCGTAGTGGTCGTCGTAGATCGATTGAATCACCGTCTTTCCTGAGTGCAGCACGTGTGTGTACGGCAGATGGTGCATGAAGAGCACGAGATCGTCAGGGCACGTCGCGACCGACTCGTACATCGCCGCGACCGCAGGCCGGTACTGACCGATAAAGCCCGTGCCCGTGGCGACAGTTCGATCCATGCCGACGCCTTGCTCGTCCGCACGATGCCACTGCCCCCACCCATTGCGCTCCGACGCTTCAACGGCAGGCCCGAAGTGAGGCCCGACGATGTCGGTGAGGGTCTGGAGACCGAGCGGTCCCGTGTACCGTTCGTACGTCCGCCACGATCGCAGCTGCATCGACGAGATCGTGCTCACGACGCGCGGATCGGCGCCGAAGGTCAGACGCGTCCATTCGTCGGCAATTCGTGCGGCGGTGAGATTCGGATTCCACGCGAGCCGGCCGAAGCCATAGAGATTGGCCTGGGCCAGATCGGAACCCATCCACGTCGGGTCCAGACCGACGTTGACTACGCCAACGAATCCACCGGTCGGACGTTTGGAGACTCGTCCTGCCACGACGTCCTTCACGAACGTGCCGGCGCCCTTCGCATGCAGATCGAAGTCGAGCGCCTCTTTCCACATCGGTACGATGAAGACGAGGTGCCGCTGCTGGCCGAGATACTCCTGCGTCACCTGCAGCTCGATCGCTTCGTTCGTATGCTCGAGCGCTCCGAACAGCGGCGAGACGGGCTCACGGGCCTGAAAATCGATGGGCCCATGTTTGATCTGCAGCACGACGTTGTCAGCGAACCGTCCGTCGAGATCGTGGAAGTTGTCGTAGGCAGCGCGGGCGCGATCGTTCTTCAGATTGCGCCAGTCCATGTGATGGTCGTACACGAAGCCGCGGTACAGGATGAGTCCGCCGTGCGCCGCCAGCGGGCGGGCAATCACGTTCGCTGCGTCGGCGTGCGTGCGGCCGTACGCGCTGGGCCCGAGACGCCCCTCGGAGTCGGCCTTGATCACGATGCCGCCGAGATCCGGGATGCTCTTGTAGAGATCGTCGATCGTTTCCTGCCACCATCGAATGACGCGCTGGTCGAGCGGGTCGAAGGTGTCGAGTCCGCCGACCTTCTGCGGACTGCTGAAATCGACGGCGAGCACCAGGCGCACGCCCCACGGGCGGAACGTTTCGGCGAGACGCACCAGTTCCGGACGGTACGCCGCGGTGATCAGCCGCGTGTCGGCGTTGACGTTATTGACGGAGCAGCCGTTGAGGCCGAGCGACGCCAGCAGCCGTGCGTAGTCACCCGCTCTCGACAGATCGCCGCGCACGTGTCCATCGTCGAAGAACACCGAATGCCCGCCGTAGCCGCGTTCGATCGTGCCGTCGAGGTTGTCCCACTGATTCACCCAGCGGATTGGCGCTGACGGCTGCTCGCGGACGTCGACGTCGTCGAGCGATCGGTGCAGCCCGATGAGGCGGAGCAGCGTGAAGACGCCATACAACACGCCTCGCTCATCACCTCCTGCGACGACGAAGCGCTCTACCCTTATGGAGGTCGCCGTTCGTAGCCCAGAGTTTGTCGTGGAGCTCGCCGCGGCCACGTGGATGTGAAATCCTTCCGGGGCAAGTGCTCGCGACTCGGCAAGCTTGGCGCTGGCCAGCGCGTTCGCTGTCCCGAGGACGAACGCTGGCTCGGTTGGGAGATGCGACTCGACCCGCAGCGTTCGGCCAAGCATGCCCGCGATGCCGCGAAGCAGTTCGTCGCGCGCTGATGTCAGCACGGGCGAGTCGCCGAGCACGACCACGACGGCTGGCAGTTGCGAGTACTGAACGGTCACGGCGGCGTCCCTGATTCGCGGGTACCGCAGCCATGCATCGACGCCCGTCTCGGCGCGTCCGGAAGGCACTCCGATCCCGAACGTCGCCACCGCAACGATCAGCAGCCTGAGACAGCTCCGCACGACACACTCCGCTAGAACCGGACGGTCACGGCGTGCCCGTCATAGGACGTCGACCGCCCGGCTGTCGCAGGTCCACCAGCTCCAGCGGGATGCTTGGCATCAACGACGACGACGACGAATGTGCGGCTGGTGGGCATGCCGGAGAAGCTTCCCTGTCGAGCTCCGATCGTCAGTGTGTGGGTCGCATCGTTCCAGGTAAATCGAATCTCCGACGCCGCGCCCTTTTCGTACGCAAAGCTCGCACCGTCGTCCTCGTAAAGACTGAAGCGGCCGTTCGCACCTGCATACACATAGAGCGTGATCGGGTCGGCGGACTTTTCACTCGTGTATTGAAGCTCTGGCCCCACAGGCAGGATCGCACCAGCGCGAACATGAACAGGGATCGCATCGTACGGCACGGCGACGTCCAGCGATCGGCCGCCAGCGACCACTGCTCCCGACCAGAAGTCGTACCACGTGCCGGCAGGAAGATAGACGCGACGGCTCCGCGCCTTGTAATCAGTAACGGGGCTCACGAGCAACGATGGCCCGAACATGAACGCGTCGCCAATGTCATAGACCTTGGGATCGCTCCTGAAGTCCATCACGAGCGGCCGAAGCATGGTGCCGTGATGCTGCGTGATCTGCCCCGCGAGCGAATAGACATATGGCAGCATGCGGTAGCGGAGGCGTATGAATTTCGTGATGGCCGAGTAGGCCGGATGATCGTCAGGAGCGATGTTCCAGGGCTCGCGGAACGGGAACTGGCCGTGCGCGCGAGTAAGCGGGCAGAACGTGCCGAACTCGAACCATCGCGTGTTCAGCTCACGCCACTCGTCGGCAGCCTCTGGCGTCTGCTTGTCGGTCGCGAACTTTGGCGGCGTGTCGAACCCGCCGATGTCAGTCGTCCAATACGGCACCCCTGAGAGAGACAATCCGAGTCCTGCGGGGATTTGCGCCTTGAACGCTCCCCAGCTCGACGTGATGTCTCCCGACCAGATCGCAGACGCATAGCGCTGCTGGCCGGCAAACGCTGAGCGCGTGAGGATGAAGACGCGCTGATCGGGCGCGGCCTCACGCTGACCTTCAAAAATGGCCTGCGCGTTCACCAGCGAGTACGCGTTGAGCACGCGCGACGCCGAGCCCAGCGCGGTGGGCTGCATCAGCTCGTGCTGCCGCTCGAGCGTCGGCATGGGCTGTGCGAGGTCTGGCTCGGTCGCGTCCATCCACCACGCATCGACGCCGCGCTTGAAAAGCGCCGTATTCACCTGCGCCCAGAAGGCCTTCCCTGCGTCCATGTTGAAGGCGTCGTAGAACGTGTACGGGAAGCCGAGCCAATCCTTCAGACCTTCCTTGAGAGGCTGCTCCCACAGCTGACCCTTCGCGCGCATCGCCTTGGCGTTCTCGGTCGTCGGGTAGTACTTCCCCCAGACCGAAATCATCAACTTCGCGTGCTCGTCGTGGATGCTTTTGACCCACCCGTCGGGATCGGGAAACCGTGCCGCATCGAACGCGTGCGAGCCCCACGCGTCGAGGGGCCAGTACTGCCAGTCCTGGACAATGGCATCGAGAGGGATCTGCCTGCGCCTGAATTCACGAACGACGTCCAGGCTCTCCTGAGCGGTCTTGTACCGCTCGCGGCACTGCCAGAACCCGAACGCCCAGCGCGGCATCATCGGTGCCTGACCGGTCACCTCGCGGTAGCCGCCCACAACGTCGTCGAGATCCGGCCCGTACACGAAGTAGTAGTCGACGCCGTCGCCGACCTCTGACCACAGCGAGGTGGCCGACGATGGCGCCGGCGTCTTCCATTGCAATCGCATCGTCTCGATGCCCTGGTCCTTGGACCATTCGAGCTTGACGCGGTACGTGCGGCCCGCTTCGAAGCGGGCGCGCGCGACGTCGTACCAGGGCAGCCAGCCCTGGCGCCATCGATCGATCGCGAGCCGATCGTCAATCCACAGCTTGATTCCGGAGTTGGAGTACGCGGTGAAGATGTGATCGCCGGTTTCAGTCGCGCGGATGGCGCCTTCCCACCGGACGCTGATGTCGCCGTCGGCCGGCAGATCCCGATGAATGCGTCGATTCGCTTCGGGCGTGCCTCCGGCCACCTCCACGTCGATCCGCGGATCGACGCGTGTGGCGACCAGGCGATCGAAGTGTGCGCCGGCGTAGTAGGCTCCGGTCAGTCCGCCGGGCGTGCCCGACGCATCGAGCAACTGATCGGGTGACATGAACGCGGGCTGCCGCAGATCGCCGAAGCGGCTGTACGACGTGTTGTCCCACAGAATGCCGTAGCCACGGCTCGAGACGAGAAACGGGAGACTGACTGTGGCGTTGTGCTGCCAGAGATCCAGGTCGTAGCCCTTGATGTTGGTCAGCCCGAGCTGATGCTGCCCGAGTCCGAAGAGCGCCTCGTCCTGCGGGCTCCATTGCTGGCGGACGTGGAACGTCTGTTCGCCCTGGATGGACGCGGGTTCGAGCGCTCGATCCAGCTCGCTCAGGATCTCGTTGCCCTCGAGATCCGCGAAGCGGACGCGTCCGGTCGTTCGATCGACGCGCACCTTCAGCGCGCGCGTGGAGATCGTCGTCGCGCCGCCGGATGTCTGCTCGGCCCACGACGCGCCGCCGCAGTGCTTTGGCGCGGCAGCGAGGGTGGTGCGGCCGGCGAACGAGGGATCGGGCGCGAACGACACGCGCACGATTCGATCAGTACATGCCTCCACGGTCAGCGTCCGCCCGCCGATCGTGAGTCTGAGGACCCGATCGCCTGGCCTTCTCGCGTCGATGGCTCGAGCGGTAGAAAGAC